>JBOHHD010000542.1:0-3315 GCA_050700515.1 Pseudonocardiaceae bacterium | reverse complement strand
GCGTGGTGCAGGCTCTCGCCGGTGGGCTGGCCGATCCGGATGCAGTTGCCGCCGGGGTCGGTCATCAGGAACTGGCGCACGCCGTAAGTGGTGTCCTTGACCTGGCCGAGCCGCGGGACGCCACGGGTGGGGATCTTCCCGAGTGCCTGCTTGAGACCGCCGCGGAAGGTCTCGTACAGCTCGTCGACCCGATCCGTCACGATGTAGCAGGTGCTCATCGAAGCGGCCGGGTCGACGGATTTCAGCCCGAAGAACTGCAGGTCGATTCCGCCGTACTGCAGCGAGGCGTAAGGATTGGGGCGCGTCTGCAGATGGGTCACCTCGAAGCCGAGTGCTTCGTAGAAGCCCACCACGTCGGGGATCGAGGGGCACGGAAGGATCGGGATCGTCTTCTCGCCCATGCTGCCACGGTAACCCCACCAGTCCGTCGTGCATCACGAGCTGACGACCGAATGCAGCGTGCAGCGTTCCTGCTGCCGCACTGCTGGACACGCCCTAGACCGCAGGGGCGAGGTGGGCGCTGTCGTTGAAACGGGCCAGCGTCCAGCGTCGCTCGCCGTTTTTTGCCTACGCTGGGCATGTCCACTCGGTGAGCGAGGTGTTCTCGACGAACAGGTCGAAGCTCCGCCGCAGCGGCAGGTTGCCCAACGCGGTCAGGGACATCTCGATCACACCGCCGTGACAGACGACGACCACTGTGGCACCGGCGTGCTCAACGGCCACACCGGACAGCGCAGTCCCCACTCGGGCCAAAAACATCGCCCAGCTCTCGGCACCGGGTGCCAGCGGCCGGAAGGATTCATGCAGGTGTTGTTCTGGCCGGTAACGCTGCTGGAACTCCGCATACGACAGCAGGCCGTCGGCCGCACCGAAATGTAACTCGCAGAAGTCGCAGTCCGCGATGACCTCCAGCCCACCCAGCGCCGGTGCGACGATTTCGGCGGTCTCGACGGCGCGCGGGAGCACGCTGGCGAGCAGTACCGACGCGTCCGCCAGTTCACCGGTCCTGGCCAGCCGATCCGCCAGCGCCCCCGCTTGCTGCCTGCCCCGCTCCGTCAGACCCCGGCAGCCGTCGTGCCCGCCCATCATCCGCTCGACGGTGGCGCTGCTCTCGCCGTGCCGGACGAGTACCAGCCGGGTCACCGGTTCCATGCGCGACACGATACGGGTGGATCAATCGAGTCGGACGCGCCAGAACGGGGAGACCGGACCCACCCCGGCGCCGAGCGGGTAGGAGTGGGCGACCGCCTGCTCGACGTAGCGCTTGCCGTGGGCGACCGCGTCGGGCACCGCGGAGCCGTGCGCCAGTGCTGCGGTGATGGCCGCGGCCAGGGCGTCGCCGCCACCGTGGGTGTGCGGGGTGTTGAACCGCGGTCCGATGAGTTCGACGAAATTGGTGCCGTCGTGCAGCAGGTCCACGCACTCCGGGTCGTCGTGCAGGTGCCCGCCCTTCACCAGTACCCACTGCGGCCCGAGGGTGAACAGGGCGCGGGCGGCCTCGTACTGCTGCTCACGGGACCGGACGTCGATATCGACGAGCAGTCGCACCTCGTCCAGGTTGGGCGTGACCAGGGTGGCGCGGGGCAGCAGCTCCGTGCGCAGCGCGTCGAGCGCGTCGTCGGCCAGCAGCTGATCACCGTGCATCGACGCGGCCACCGGGTCGACCACGAACGGCGTGCCCACGCCGATGCTCCCAGCACCGATGCCTCCAGCGCCGATACCCGCCTCGTCGCATACTCCGGCCACCGCTTTGATGATCGACGACGAGGCGAGCATGCCGGTCTTGACCGCGCCCACCCCGATGTCGACGACCACGGCGCGGATCTGGTCGGCCACCGTGTTCGGCGGGATCTCCACGACCCCGCTCACCCCGAGCGTGTTCTGCACGGTGACTGCGGTGACCGCGACGCAGCCGTGCACACCGCAGGTGGTGAACGTGCGCAGATCGGCCTGCAGGCCCGCCCCGCCACCGGAATCCGACCCGGCGATGGTCAGCGCGACGGGGGGAGTGCGGCTCACGATCCCGTCACCGGGAGGTACACCCGCCCACCGGCTGCGGTGAACTCTTCGGCCTTCTGCGCCAGGCCCCCCTCGATGGCGGCCCCCGTGGAAAGACCGTGCTCCTCGGCATAGGCCCGGACGTCGGCGGAGATCCGCATCGAGCAGAACTTCGGCCCGCACATCGAGCAGAAATGCGCTGATTTCGCCGGCTCGGCGGGCAGCGTCTCGTCGTGGTAGGAACGCGCGGTGTCCGGGTCCAGCGCCAGGGCGAACTGGTCGTGCCAACGGAACTCGAACCGGGCCTTGGACAGCGCGTCGTCCCAGGCTTGCGCGCCGGGGTGGCCCTTGGCCAGGTCCGCGCTGTGCGCGGCGATCTTGTAGGTGATCACGCCGGTCTTGACGTCATCGCGGTCGGGCAGCCCCAGGTGTTCCTTGGGCGTGACGTAGCACAGCATCGCGGTGCCGGCCTGGGCGATGATCGCCGCCCCGATCGCGGAGGTGATGTGGTCGTAGGCGGGCGCGATGTCCGTCGCCAGGGGACCGAGGGTGTAGAACGGCGCCTCATCGCACCATTGCTCCTCCAGCCGCACATTCTCGACGATCTTGTGCATCGGCACGTGCCCGGGCCCCTCGATCATCACCTGCACGTCGTGGCCCTTGGCGAGGGTGGTCAGTTCGCCGAGGGTCTTGAGTTCGGCGAGCTGTGCCTCGTCGTTGGCGTCGGCGATGGAACCGGGCCGCAGCCCGTCGCCGAGGGAGAAGGTGACGTCGTAGCGGCGCAGGATCTCGCACAGCTCCGCGAAGTTCTCGTAGAGGAACGACTCCCGGTGATGCGCCAGGCACCACGCCGCCATGATCGACCCGCCGCGCGAGACGATCCCGGTGACCCGCCGCGCCGTCAGCGGGATGTAGCGCAGCAGCACGCCGGCGTGCACGGTCATGTAGTCCACACCCTGCTCGCACTGCTCGATCACGGTGTCCCGATAGATCTCCCAGGTCAGCGCGGCGGGGTCGCCATTGACCTGCTCCATCGCCTGGTAGATCGGTACCGTGCCGACCGGGACGGGGGAGTTGCGCAGCAGCCACTCGCGGGTCTCGTGGATCCGTTTGCCGGTGGACAGGTCCATGACCGTGTCGGCGCCCCACCGGGTGGCCCACACCATCTTGTCCACCTCCTCCGCAATGGACGAGCTCACCGCCGAGTTGCCGATATTGGCGTTGATCTTCACCAGGAACTTCTTACCGATGATCATCGGCTCGGACTCGGGGTGGCGACGGTTGGCCGGGATCACCGCCCGACCCCGCGCCACCTCG
>JBOHHD010000541.1:0-1556 GCA_050700515.1 Pseudonocardiaceae bacterium | reverse complement strand
CTGCGGCAGGTCGCGCTTGCCGAGTGGTGTTTCGACATCGCTACCACGGCTGCGCGGGAGTCCGGTGATCACGCCCTGGCCGCTGCTGTGTACGCGCACCGCAGCTTCGTGCCTGGTTTCGCGGGGGCTGGTGCGGCGGCCCAGCAGTTGCTCGACGCTGCGGCGGGGCATGCCCGCTACGGCGGGGGTCCGCTGCTTCGCTCGTGGCTGCACTGTGTGCACTCCGAGGTCAGCGCCCGGACCGGAGCGCCCGCGCAGAGCGTGCGGCACGCCCGGCAGGCCGAGGACTCGCTGTCGACCCATGGTGAGGATCCCGAGTGGCTCGACTTCTTTGATCCGGCCCGGCTGGCCAGTTTCCTCGGCTACAGCCAGCTCGTTGCCGGTCGGGCTGCCGACGCGGTGATGAGCCTGGACCTTGCGCTCGACCAACTCGACGACCGGGCGGGTAAGCAGCGCTGCGTGGTCCTGCTCGATCTCGCGGCCGCGCATGCCGCCACCGACGCCGAGCACGCCATGGCCCTCGCCCTACAGGCCCTCGAACAGCTGGAACGCCAGTCGTACGGCACTGCCTACGGCAGGATCCCGGCGCTGCGGCGGACGCTGGAGGGCACGCCGCAGGCGCGGGTGCTGGACGAGCGGGTCCGGTCGTTGCCTGCTGCTTATTAGCCCTGATTCGCGTTGTGCTCGCGGATCAGGGCGGGGAGCTCGGCGAGCCCAGTCAGCCGGAACAGGCACCGGCTGCTCACGGTTTCGTCCTCAAGGATGTAGCCCCATGGGCCGCGGCGGATCAGTGCAGTGCTGATACCAGCGTTCTGAGCTGGTCGGATGTCGTTGTCCAGGCGGTCCCCGACGTAGAGCGCTGATCCGCTCCCGCGGCCGGCATCGTCGATCATCCGGGCGAAGAACGCGGGCGAGGGTTTCTCCACTCCCCAGCTGTCCGAGGTGCCGATCACGTCCACCGGCAGGCCGAGCGCTTTCAAGATCCGCTCCGCGCGAGCGGTCTGGTTACCGGCCAGCCCGACGCGTAACCCCATCCGCTGCAACTGGTCCAGGCACGGGCGAGCGTCGGGGTAGAGATTCTCCTCGGCGAAGGTCTCGGGTTGACCGGCCGTGGCGCGGCGCTCCCGCTCGGTCGCCAGGTCAAAACCGGGGCGGAAGCACTGGAACGCCTCCCGGTAGTCCCCACCCCGCGCGATCACCGCCCCGAACACCGCTGAGAACGTGTGCCGCGGCACGCCCAGCCAGTCCGCCCACGTCCCGTACTCCCGAGTCTCATCGACGATCGTTTCTCCGACGTCGAAGAACACCGCCTCGATCCTCGACATACCGCCTCCTGACCCTGTCCGTATCAGGCTACGAGGGCGGTGTGTCGTGGCTACGTTCCCACGCTGACTGTGCGAGGTCAGCGATTTGAGCGAGCAGCGAGGAGGGCGGCTCGTTAAGACGCAATGGGTACTCGACGAGGTCGATGTCGGTGTTGCGTACGCGGCGAGTGACTGGGCCGCGAGAGCCACTCGCGTACACGAGCCAAGCCGCGGGAACGTGCAGTGCGTTGC
>JBOHHD010000540.1:0-32636 GCA_050700515.1 Pseudonocardiaceae bacterium | reverse complement strand
GGACACAGCGGGCGACGCAGTCCTCTCCGAAGGGGGCGGGGGCGGGCCCCGTGAGCGGCGACGCGAGCCCGGGCCCGTCCTCCCGCTCACAGGTGCGAAGTACACTATCTCGTGCAGGGGCAGGCAGCGCGCAATACCGCGAATGGGCCATCCTGTGTCACGACATGGACACCGCTACCAACGCCGGCGCGATGAGCCCGGTCCCCGCCGACGCAGCACCCGCCGCTGATCAGCGCCGGCCGACCCGACGTGGCCCGTTTCTCCTGATCTGGCGAACCATGGTCAAGGCCTGGGACGACGGGTTCTTCGGGATGTCGGCCCAGGCAGCCTTCTGGATGACCCTGTCATTGCCACCGCTACTCCTCGGGTTGCTGGGCAGCCTGGGCTTCGTGTCCCGGTGGTTCGGCCAGGCCACCATCGAGCAGGTCCAGTCCGAGATTCTGGAATTTGCCCCCACCGTGTTCACCCCCGAGGTGGTCGATCAGATCATTCAGCCCACGGTCACCGACATCCTCACCCAGGGACGCAGCTCCATCGTCTCGGTGGGATTCGTGCTCTCCCTGTGGGCCGGCTCCACCGCGTTGGCCTCTCTGGTCGACTCGATCACCACCGCCTACCGGCAGCACACCGTGCGCAACCCGGTCTGGCAACGCACCTTCGCGTTACTGCTCTACGTGGCCGCGCTGATCGGCTCGGTACTCGTACTGCCCCTGGTGGCCTTGGGTCCGGGCCTGCTCCCCGAACTGCTACCCGAGGCGGTTCGACCCACCGTGGCCCACCTCATCGGTGTTTTCTACTACCCCGGAGTGAGCGTTCTGCTGGTGCTGGGGCTGGCCACCCTTTACAAGGTCGCACTACCCCACAAGCTGCGCTGGCACCGAGGGCTGCCCGGGGCACTGCTCGCGATGGTGGTGTTCCTGGTCACCAGCGCCGGGCTACGCCTCTACATCGGTTGGATGAACAGCACCGGCTTCACCTACGGCGCGCTGGCCACCCCCATCGCCTTTCTGCTGTTCTCCTTCTTCATCGCGATGGCCCTCGTGCTCGGCGCCGAGTTCAACCACGCCATCGAGGAGATGTGGCCCGGCCGACGCGGTCGAGCCTCCGTCAGGCTCGAATCGGCCCCGTCCAATGCTGATCAGCTCCCGGACCACCGTAGGGTTGAACCGCCCGGTCCGCCGAGGCGAAGGACCGGACGCAGGGCGTAAGTGCCCCGCGAAGACCGGAGAAGGGGTGCCGAATGTCTTTCGACCTCGCGGCCTACAGCGCCGAAGCCCGCCGAGTGGTCGACGACGACGTCGACTACACCGCCTTCGAACGCCAGCCGCTGTCCGACTCGGCACTGCGGGCGCTGCGGTACATGTCCGACGTCGAGAGCCACACCATCTGCTATCTGCGGGATCTGCTCGTCACCCCGTCACACCTGGACCCGAAGATCACCACGTTCCTCACCATGTGGGCCTACGAGGAGTTCTGGCACGGCGAAGTGCTGGACAAGGTGCTGGCCGCGCACGGTCGGACGGTGGGTCCCGAGCGGATCGGACGCCTCCGGCGCTCGCAGGGCCGCAAAGACCGATTCGCCCCGATCATTCAGGGGCTGGCGGCCAACCTCGTCGGTGAGGACTTCATCGCCGTGCATATGACCTTCGGCGCAATCAACGAGTGGTCCACTCATGCCGGCTACGGCAGGTTGCTGGCGAAGGAGGACCATCCCGAGATGACCAAGGTGGTCAGCCGCATCCAATGGCAGGAGACCCGGCATGTGGCTTTCTACACCAGCCAGGCGCGGGAACGGCTGGAGCGCTCCCGAGCCGCCCGGGTGTTGACCCGGCTCGTCCTGCAGGCGTGGTGGACCCCGGTCGGCTCAACGATCATGCCGCGCTCGGAGACCATGTTCCTGCTGCGTTATCTGATGGGTGGCGCCGAAGGCGCCCGGGTGATTCAGCAGCTCGATGACAAAATCGATCGATTGCCCGGCCTGGCCGGGTTGCAGCTGGTCAGCCGAGCCGCCGGGGACTTCGGGGTGGGGCCGCGGGCGGGGCTGCGCAAGCCCAGCTTGGGCCAGCGGGTGGGTGCCCCGCTGTGGTCGGTGCTGCGCTCCCCCATGCTCAGCCGCTGAGCGACCCGCAGTGGTAGAGCACGAGCTCGCCGGATCCGCCGATACCCACCTCGGCGATCCGGGCGAGCAGCCCCGCCGCGTACACGCGATCGAGAGCGGTCTGGTCGAGCTCTACCCGGAAGCCAGCCTTGCCCAACAACCGGACCCGCAGGTCGCGAACCGGCACCTGGTGTTCGGCGAGATAGCCACGGGCGGCCAGCTCGGCACTCTCCACCAGAGCGAGCCGCTGCACCGACACGGGAAGCCCGACCGCGATCCGGGAGGCCAGGCACGGGGTGCTCGGCTTGTCCCACACCGGCAAACCCCAGTACGCCGCCAGCCGGCGAACCATCTCCTTGGTGGCGCCCACCTCCGCGAGCGGCTCGTGAACCCCGAGCTCGGCCGCTGCACGCAGTCCGGGACGGTGGGCCGCACCATGATCATCACGATGCGTACCGGTGACCACGTGGGCCAGCCCACGCCGATCGGCCAGCTCGCGCACCGCGCCCAGCACGGTCCGCTTGCAGAAGTAGCAGCGCTGTCCGGCGTTGGCCCGATAACCGGGGTCGGCGAGCTCATCGGTGCGCAGAACAACCAGCTCCGCCCCGAGCTGATCAGCCAGCAGCCGCGCCCCGGCCAGCTCCGCACGCGCCAGGCTGGGCGAGTCCGCGATCGCGGCCACCACGGCGTCAGCACCGAGCGCGCGAACCGCCGCAGCCAATACCACAGCCGAGTCCACTCCACCGGAGAAGGCCACCACCGCCCCGCCCAACCCGCGCAGCAGATCGAGCAGAGCTGCCGCAGCGGCAGGGGTGGACATGAGCGAATCCGCAGGATGCATCACCGACGATCCTCGCAGATCCTCGTCGCGACCCCAGAGACCGTGGAGCCGCGTGAGATAGTCGCCGCCGTGCCCATCCCCGTAACCGGCCCCCCACCGGCATCAGCCGACCGATCGAACTCAGGACGCCTGATGGATGACCGGATCGCCGAGATCAACGGCCTTGCCCGGCTGGACGTGGACCGCAGGTACCGCACGGGCGTCCCCGAGGTCATCTTCGCAGAGAGCAAGACCGCCGAGCAGACGCTGCAGCTGCTCGCGGCGCAGCGGTGCGCTGATCCCGATTTCCCCGCGCTGGCCACTCGTTGCCCCGAGGAGGTGCTGAGCCGAGCGTCCGCCCGGTTTCCCACCGAGCTGGTGACGGCCGACCCAGTCGGGCGAACCGTGATCGTCGGTGCGCCACCCCCGGCCCGCGGCCTCGTCGTGGTGCTCACCGGGGGCACCTCGGACCTGCCCGTTGCCCGGGAGACCATCGCCACCCTGCAGACCCTCGGTGCCGGCCATCGGCTGATCGCCGATGTCGGGGTGGCCGGGTTGCACCGATTGCTGGCGCAGCTCGACGAGCTGGCCACAGCTGACTGCGTGATCGCCATTGCCGGAATGGAGGGCACCCTGCCCGGGGTGGTGGCCGGCCTGGTGCGAGCACCCGTGGTCGGCGTACCGACCAGCGTGGGTTACGGGGTCAGCGCCGGCGGGTACGTTTCGGCGGCGGCCATGCTGGCCTCCTGTGCGCCTGGACTGTCGGTGGTCAACGTCGACAACGGATTCGGTGCCGCCACCCACGCCGTCAAGATCGTCGCGCGGGTGCACGGTGGCTGACTGCAGAGCCGGATATCTGGACTGCACGGGGGGCGTGGCGGGTGACATGCTGCTCGGTGCACTGCTCGACGCCGGTGCCGACTTCGCTGCGGTGCGCGCCGCGATCGCTTTACTGGGAGTACCCGGCCTTGTCCTGGACGTCGAGCAGACCCGCCGCTGCGGACTGCGTGCCACCCGCGCAATGGTCAGCATCCCGGCCGCTGAGCAACCCCCTCGTGGGCTGGCGGAGGTACTGACCGCGATCGAGAGAGCACACCTGCGCCCGGCTGCGGCACGGCTGGCCACGCAGACCTTCCGGCTGCTCGCGGTCACCGAAGCCGCTGTGCACGCCGTCCCCCTTGATCGGGTGCACTTTCACGAGGTGGGGGCCGCTGATGCACTGGCCGATGTGGTCGGCACTGCCGTGGCCGCCGAGCATCTCGGGCTCCTCACCGACGACGCGGTGCTGACCTGCTCGGCACTCGCTGCGGGTAGCGGAACGGCACTCAGCGCGCACGGCACGATTCCGGTTCCGGCTCCCGCCGTGCTGCAGATCGTGGCCGAGCGGGGTCTGTCGCTGACCGGGGGGAGTCTGGCCGGGGAGCGCACCACTCCCACCGGAGCAGCCCTCGTCGCGACGCTGGCCACCCCGGGCCCGATGCCGCCGATGGTCGTCGCCGCGGCGGGTTGCGGTGCAGGATACCGGGATCCCCCGGGGCAGCCCAACATCACCCGATTGGTGATCGGCAGACAGCTGGACGAGCCGACGCCTGGCCCCGGTCCCGCAGAGCCGGTCATCGTGGTGGAAGCCACCGTCGATGATCTCCACCCCGAGCTGTGGCCAGGGGTACTGATCGCGGTGCGGGCCGCCGGGGCATGGGACTGCTGGACCACGGCGACGGTGGGACGCCACGGCAGGCCGGGCCACGTGCTCACGGCGCTGTGCTCCGATCAGATCCGACCGGCGGTGGTGGATGCGGTGTTCCGGCACAGCTCCACGCTGGGGGTGCGGTGGGCGTCCTGGCAGCGCAGTACCCTGCCCCGAACCACCGTGGGAATACCGGTAGGCCCACCCGGAGCCGAGCAGAAGGTCACCGTCAAGATCGCCGCCGGACCGGGAGGAGAACGGACTGCCAAGCCGGAACTCGCCGACGTCGAGAGCGTCGCATCCGCCCTTGGCTGGCCGGTGCGTCGCGTACGCGAGGCTGCCCTGTCGGGCTATCACCGAGCCTATCCGGATGGGCAGGTGCCGTGTGATGGTTAGCCTGACATCGGCCCGTAGTGGGGCTAGCGATAGCCCGGGGAGCAACGCATGACCAGCGACGATGAGCTCGCCGGTTCACATGTGCTCCTGACCGGTGCGACCGGTTTCCTCGGTCAGGCGATTCTGGAACGACTGCTGTCCAGTTACCCGACCACCCGGATCTCGGTCCTGATCCGGGCTCGCGGGGGACGCTCGGCAGCCGACCGGCTCACCGGGCTGCTGCGCAAGAGCGTGTTCCGCCCGTTACAGGAACGCCTCGGCGAGGCCGCCCTGGCGCGGGTGGTGGGCGAGCGGATCACCGCCATCGAGGGAGATCTGGGCTCGGTCATCCTGCCATCTGACCTCGACGTCGTGATTCACGGTGCCTCTACTGTGTCGTTCGACCCCCCGGTAGACGAAGCCTTCCGGACCAACGTCTCCGGTGTGGCGAATCTCTATGAGGCGCTCTCCGCCGGCGGGGGCTCACCGCATGTGGTGCATATCTCCACCGCTTACGTCGCGGGGACCCGTAAGGGAGTGGTCGCCGAGACGGAGCTGGATCACGAGGTGGACTGGCGCCTTGAGCTGGCGATGGCACTGTCCGCCCGGACCGACGTGGAGCGTGACTCGCGGCGTCCTGAGGTGCTACGGCGGGCGCTGGCCGAGGCGGGCCAGGAGCATGCCAAAGCCGGTCCCCAGTCCACCGCGGCAGACGCCGAGCGCCGCCGGAGGGAGTGGGTCGATCGCCGACTGGTGGACTACGGCCGCGCCCGGGCCCGGAGTCTGGGCTGGCCGGATGTGTACACCCTGACCAAGGCGCTGGGCGAGCGAGTGGCCGAACAGTTGTGGGCGCAACCAGGACAGGCATTGTCGGTGGTCCGCCCGGCGATCGTGGAAAGCGCGCTTCGCCATCCGTTCCCCGGCTGGATCGATGGCTTCAAGATGGCCGATCCCCTGATCATCGCCTATGGCCGAGGGATACTGCGGGAATTCCCCGGGTTGCCCGACAGCGTGCTCGATGTCATCCCGGTAGATCTCGTGGTCAACGCGATCCTCGCCGTTGCCGCCCGTCCACCCACCATCGGACCCGCCTACCTGCACGTCAGCTCCGGGGCGAGCAATCCGCTGACATTTCGGACCATGTACGCGCTGTGCCGGGAGTATTTCCAGGCCAACCCGATACCCGACGGCGACCACGGCCACGTGCAACCGCCGAGCTGGAGGTTTCCCGGTAGCCAGCAGGTGGAGCTGACGCTGCGAGCCGGCGAGCGGGTCGCCGCGCTGGCCGAGAAGATACTGGTGACACTGCCCCCGTCGAAGCGCACCCAAGACTGGCTGACCAGCCTGAGCCGCCACCAGCAGGACCTGACCCAGCTACGGGAGTACGCCGACCTCTACGGCGTCTACACCCGAGCCGAGGTGATCTACGACGACCGCAGGCTGCGCGAGCTGCACGCCGAGCTGCCCGCGCAGCGGGCCACCGAGCACGGCTGCGATCCCGCTGTCATCAACTGGCGGGCCTATTTACAGGACGTACACTGCCCGGCCATCACCGCCACGATTCGCCGAGCCGGACAGCGCCGGGGACGTCCGAGCACCGGTCGCCATACGCCGCCGGTGTTGCCCCGGGGTGACGACGTGGCGGCAGTGTTCGATCTGGAGGGCACCATCGTGGCCTCCAATGTCATCGAGTCCTATCTGTGGGCCCGGCTGGCCACCCTGCCCCGCTCGGGTTGGCTGCGCGAACTCGCCGATCTGGCCTGCTGCGCCCCCCGTTATCTCTACGCCGAACGCCATGACCGCGGTGAGCTGCTGCGTGCTTTCCTACGGCGCTACGCCGGCGTGCAGGTCGAGGAGCTGCGAGCACTGACCACCGGCGTGCTCGCTGATGCGCTGCTGCACCGAGTGATGCCCGAGGCCACCCGGCAGATTCGCCGGCACCGCGCCGCTGGACACCAAACCGTGCTCATCACCGGCGCCGTAGACCTCCACGTGGAACCGCTCGCAGTATTGTTCGACGAGGTGGTGGCCAGCCGGATGCATGCCCGAGACGGCGTGCTCACCGGTTTTCTCGAGGCACCACCGCTGGTCGACGAGGCGCGTGCGGCCTGGCTTCGGCAGTATGCACAGCGCAGCGGGGTAGCGCTGGACCGCTCCTACGCCTATGCCGACAGCTACTCCGACCGCACACTGCTGGAGGCCGTGGGGCATCCGCATGCGGTCAACCCGGACGCACAGCTGTACCGGCACGCCCGGCGAAACCGATGGGTGGTGCACCGCTGGGGTGCGCACACCGGTGGACTGCTCGAGGTACTGCTCGACGCGACCCGGGCCGATGCCGACGGGACCCGGCGGTGAGCCTTGCACTGCAATACCACCGCTGTGCCGGACGTTACTTCGCGGCCCGCGCGGTCAGCGCGACCCACGCCGGAGGTCGATTGGCAGGTGCGCTAGCAGGCAACATCGCACCGCTGCGGCTGGTCGACCAGACCGATCCCCGGCCACCCGGGGAATCCTGGTGCCGCGTCGAGCCGGTGCTCTCCGGTATCTGCGGCTCCGACCTCGGCCTGCTCACCGGCCGCTCGTCGCCCTATCTCGGACCGCTGACCTCGATGCCCTTCGTCCCCGGTCACGAGGTCCTCGGGCGCACGCTGGAGGAGTTACCCGGCCTGCCCCGGGGCAGCCGGGTAGTGATCGACCCGGTGCTGGGATGCACCGTGCGTGGCGCGCCCTCCTGCCCCTCGTGCCTGGCCGGACACACCAGCCGCTGCGACCACATCATCACTGGCAGGCTCACCGCCGGGTTGCAGACCGGATTCTGCGCCGACACCGGCGGTGGTTGGAGCCGCCGGATGGTGGCACATGTCAGCCAGCTGCACGCGGTGCCCGACACACTGCCCGACGAGATAGCCGTGCTGGTCGAACCGCTTGCCTGCGCGGTCCATGCGGTGCGCCGGGTACCGATACCCGCAGGCGCGTCGGTGCTCGTGGTCGGGGCGGGCACGGTGGGCCTGCTCACGCTGCTCGCACTGCGCAAGCTCACCGGCGCCGGCGAAATACACGTGATCGCCAAGCACGGGCACCAGGCCAGCCGAGCCCGCGAGCTGGGTGCCACTGCGATCATCGGCACCGACCACACCGCACGAGCATTACGTCGCAGCACCGGCGCCTTCCTGATCACCCCCGACCTCGGTGCGGACTACTTACTCGGCGGCATGGATCTGGCCTTCGAGTGCACCGGAGGTTCATCCGGCCTGGACATCGCACTGCGCTCGCTGCGAGCGGGGGGCACCGTGGTCGCCTCGGGAATGCCCTCGGGCAGGGTGGATCTCACTCCGCTGTGGTATCGGGAGTTGAATCTGGTCGGTGCCTACGCCTCGGCGGTGGGCGAGGAGCAGCCCCAAGGTGATTTCCCCGAGGCCATCGCGTTGGCGTCGTCGGCGCCGCTGGACGGCTACGTTGACACGAAATATCCGCTGGAACGTTGGCGCGACGCGCTCGATCACGCCGCCGCGGCCGGTCGGTTGGGCACCGTCAAGGTCGTCTTCGCGCCAGGCCAAGGGTAAGAGCAGGAGAGAGTGTGGGCAGACCAGGTTTCGTGCTCGATGTCGATGAGCGAACCCCCCCGTTGCTGGTGCACGAGGGTGAGGGCTTCCGGCTGGAGCGACTGCCGCTGGGCAGCCGGGTGATCTACCCGCCGGACTCGCTGCCGGGCATCGTCGACCTCGACGGCGCCATTCGCCATGCCCTGGCGCACCCGCACGGCACCGACCCACTACCTCAGTTGCTGCATCGCGATATGCGACTGACCATCGTGTTCGACGATCTGTCACTGCCGCTGCCGCCGATGCGCACTCCTGACGTCCGGCAGCGAATCATCGAGCAGGTCCTGGAGTTGGCCGCGGCAGCCGGGGTGGACGATGTCGAGCTCATCGCAGCCAATTCTCTCCATCGGCGGATGACTCCGGCCGAGCTCAAACGCACAGTCGGTGAACGGGTGTTCCGGGCGTTTCATCCCGTTCATCTGCGCAATCACGATGCCGAGGACCCCGACAACCTCGCCCATCTGGGCACCACAGCACATGGCGAGGATGTGGAGATCAACCGCAGGGCCGTGGAGAGTGACCTGATCGTCTACGTCAACATCACACTCAGCGCGATGAGCGGTGGCTCGAAGTCGGTGCCGGTGGGCCTGGCCAGCTATGCCAGCCTGCGCCACCACCACAATGTGCACACCCTGCGGCATTCGCGATCGTTCAACGACCCACCGAACTCGGCGATGCACCACTCCTACAATCGGATGGCCGATCTGATCGGTGGGCACGTCCCGGTGTTCACTGTCGAGACGTCACTGAACAACGACACATTCCCCTCGTCACTGCGCTTCCTCACTCGCCGGGAGTGGGAATGGAACCTCACCGATCAGGCTGCCTACCTGGCGGTCAAGCGCAGCAACGACATGGCGACCGCGAAGCTGCGGCACCGGATCTGGCAGTCCACGCAGGCGCCCTACGGAGTCACCGGCGTGCACGCGGGCGCACCGAGCCAGGTGCATCCGCATACCCTGGCCGCACTGCACCGCCAGCAGCTCACGGAGGTGCAGGGGCAGGCCGATGTGGCGATTTTCGGATTGCCCTACATCTGTCCCTACAACGTGAACTCGATCATGAATCCGATCCTGGTGATGTCACTGGGACTCGGCTACTTCTTCAATCTTTATCGGAACAAGCCAATCGTTCGCCAAGGTGGAGTGGCGATCTTCTACCATCCGATGCCCCACGAGTTCCACCCGGTGCATCATCCCAGCTACATCGACTTCTACGAGTTGCTGGCCGAGACGACCGACCCGGTGATGCTGGAGACCAAGTACGAGAAACAGTTCGCCACCGACCCCTGGTACACCCACCTGTATCGGACCAGCTACGCCTACCACGGCGTGCACCCCTTCTATATGTGGTATTGGGGCGCGCACGCAATGCAGCACCTCGACGAAGTGATCTTCGTCGGGGGTGACCGATCGACCACCGCCCGGCTTGGGTTCCGCACCGCGTCCAGCCTGGCCGACGCGTTGCAACTGGCCCGGGACACGGTGGGTGCCGATCCGACGATCAGCTACCTGCACGCCCCGCCGATGGTGCTGGCGGACGTGCGATGAGCCACCTGCGTGACGAGATACGGTTACTGCGACACGGTCGGGACTGGCGGGGCCGAGCCAGGGTGCCGGGGTCGGCGCGACGGTGGGAACTCCCCGACAACGGAGACGAGTTTCCCACCGCATGGGCCCGTTCGGCTCCGATCGGGCTGCTGCGCAGTGCTCTGCAACGTGGGGTACTCAAGCCGGTGGTCTGGAGCCAGACCCGCCCGGAGGTACACGGACGGGAGTACCTGGACGGTCTCCGGGGGCCAGCGATCTTCATCGCCAATCACTCCAGCCACCTGGATACCCCATTGATCCTGGGCTCGCTACCAGAACGGATCACCGAGAAGCTCGCGGTCGGAGCGGCCGCCGACTACTTCTTCGACTCGCGGAGCCGGGCCGCCGTCACCACCTTGCTGTTCAACGCCTTCCCCGTGGCGCGGCGGGGATCGCGTCGGGGACCTAGCCTGGCCGCCGACCTCGTCCAGGACGGCTGGAGCCTGCTGCTCTACCCGGAGGGCAGCCGCACGGTGGACGGTTGGCTCACCGGGTTCAAGCTGGGCGCCGCCCAATTGTGCGCGATGAAAGGAGTGCCTGCTATTCCGATCGCGTTACGCGGCACGTTCGCCGCCATGCCCCGCGGTCGGAGGTGGCCTCGTCCCGGGCGGCCCCGGGTCACCGTCCGGATCGGACGACCACTGCGCCCGGAAGCGGATGAAGGGGTATCCGAGTTCCGCACCCGGCTGGCACGCGCGGTAGCCACCCTCTGGGCTGAGGACGAGCTCGGCTGGTATGGCGCTTTACGGGCCGCCGCCGATGATGCGCTAGCGATACCCACCAGCCCCCGCGGCGTGCTGCCCATCACCGCCTCAGGTCAGCCCGGAAATGGCCGCGACCTGCCCTCCTGGCGCCGCATCTGGGAAGCCACCCGCCCCCCTGCCGAGGATGGCCCCCGTCGGGTCTGGACCGACTGACTCAGCGACCGGTCAGGCGCTGCCTCCCTTGGGCAACGATTCGTAGATTTCCTTGCACTCCGGACACACCGGCGAGCCCGGCTTGGGCGAGCGGGTCACCGGGAACACCTCACCGCATAGCGCCACCACTTGATTGCCCATCACCGCGCTCTCGGCAATCTTGTCCTTGCGCACGTAGTGAAACATCTTGGGCGTGTCGTCGCCGGTGGTGTCGGTTCCCTCGGGGCGGGTGTCGACCTCGGGCAGAGTTAGCGTGCTCACCCGCTCCATAATGCCGCAGCATCAAACCGTCGACCAGGCGACGGGGAGCCCGGAAGAGATCAGCTGAGCAGGATCACCCGTCGATCACCGTGTGGTCGCGGCTCTCCAGTTCCCGACCCCGCAGGTCACGCTGAAACCTGCTGATTCGCTCAGCCTTGCGGGGTGAGCGGTCATTGGCGATGAGCACCGCCATCCAGGGCAGTGGCACCGAGATCACCAGGATGGTCAGGGCAAGCCACCAGGTCTGGTAGAACACCCCGGCCAGAACAAGACACGGGATCCGGGCCGACATCAAGATCGCATACTTACGACGGCGCCCTGCGTACTGCTCGGCGTAAGAAGGCTCCGCCGCCGTGATGAGCACCGGGACATCGCCCCGGGCCCGGACGCTGTGCTCGTGCGACTCCCTCAACCGGATCACCTCCCCTACCATCCTTGCACGCCGCATGGTGAAAGTCCGGCCATCCTCACTGTTTCGACTGAGAAACCTGCGGCGTCCCGCCACCAGGGCACACTTTGCGGTGACGGATCCAGAAGACCGCATCTCGCTGACCGAAACACTGGCTCGACAGCATCATCTCGGACGGTGTGCAGGCCGGTACGGCTGGGACCGGGTTCCCGGCGTCCCGCCGAACCCCCCACACAGCGGAGTCCACAGAACACAGCGGAGGTCGTGTGCGCTCTCGTCGTGGCCCGGGAACCGTCCACTGGCGGCTCGCCGGCCAAAGGTGCCCACACTCTAACTCCTGCTGATACCGTTACGATCGAAGCCCTCTTGGACTTCGAGGTTCGCGGAATCGACATGGTAGCTGTACGGGACGGCACCCATATTGGAAAGACCTGCGATCGCTCATTGCGTCGAGTACTCGACGCTATTGGCCGAAGATGCTTCACGATCGAGAAGGAAATGCTCCTCTATCCAATTTTTATATATTGGAATGGGCAGCAAATACCCTTAGAAATCACCGGAGAAGCGAGCGACGAGAGCATCTTGACTGTTTTTTGCTTGATGGGCCAGTCGTGCGTTCAACCTTCTCGAGTCCCCCGATTCGACCGCAGGTGTGGCGATCCGGGGACGACAGACAACCACGCGCTGCCCCAACCGGCCCACCTGGCAGGATCGCCTGCCGTACTTCCCTGGTTGACCGACGACCGATGCCGGCGGGTTGCGTGCCACGTTGCCAGGAATCCGAAAACTGATCCGTTACGGCCCGCCACCAACAGGAGACAGCTGATGCGAGCAGTAGTGAGCCGGGTTACCGAGGCGGCTGTACTGGTCGACGGCGAGATCGTCGGCGAGCTGACGGGATCGGGATTGCTGGTGCTGCTGGGCGTCACCCATGAGGATGGACCCGCGCAAGCCGACACGATGGCACGCAAGCTGCACGAGCTGCGAATTCTGCGGGACGAACGCTCGATCGCCGATACCCCGGACGCGAGCGCAGGTCTGTTGGTGGTCAGCCAGTTCACGCTCTACGGCACGACGCGCAAGGGCAGGCGGCCTTCGTTCACCGCAGCCGCCCGAGCAGAGCATGCCGAGCCCCTTGTCGAGGAGGTCGTCGCGCGGCTCAGGACACGCGGCGCACGGGTGGCCACCGGTCGGTTCGGAGCGATAATGGCGGTACGCAGCGTCGCCGACGGTCCCTACACGGTGCTCGTCGAGGTCGATCACTCCTGAGGGGTTGCCTCTCGGTCAGGAGCCCGCCAAGGACTTCCCAGCTGAGCTGACGTGGGCTGTCCCGTCGTCAACCTGAGAAGTGCCTGAGGGTCCTCTCGGATCCGGCACTTCGTGGTGCGCTCGTTCGTCGAGCCAGGTGAGGGACCGGGAACGAATTCCGAGCACCCGACGTTGTCATCGTTGTCGCACACGGGTACCCCCGTGAGGCGAAGCGCGCAACGTCGCATGCCGACGTAGGAGCGCACCCGGGTCGGCAGAACCACCAGTCGCAGGGAGGACCCGATGACCGCCGCGCACTACACCCTGGAGAAACCGGACACCGGCGTCGAAGTGGACCTCGACGTACAAAGTCCAGCAGCGGACCTGGTCCGGGTCTACCTCAACGGTATCGGGCGCACTGCGCTGCTCACCGCGCAGGAGGAGGTCGAGCTCGCCAAGAGGATTGAGGCGGGTGTGTTCGCGCGTCATATGCTCGACACCGCAGCGCAACTGCCTTCCAGCCACCGAACCGACCTGACGCGAATCGTGCGCGACGGCCACGAGGCAAAGAACCATCTGTTGAAGGCCAACCTGCGACTGGTGGTGTCACTGGCCAAGCGCTACACCGGCCGGGGTATGCCGCTGCTCGACCTGATCCAGGAGGGCAACCTCGGCCTGATCCGGGCAGTCGAAAAGTTCGATTACGCCAAGGGCTTCAAGTTCTCCACCTACGCCACGTGGTGGATCCGGCAAGCCATTACTCGTGGCATGGCCGACCAGAGCCGTACCATCCGGCTACCGGTGCACCTGGTGGAGCAGGTGAACAAGCTGGCCAGAATCAAGCGCGATCTACATCAACAACTGGGCCGGGAGGCCACCCATCAGGAGCTGGCTGCCGAGTCGGGTATTCCGCTGGACAAGGTGGCCGACCTCCTCGATCATTCCCGGGATCCGGTGAGCCTGGACATGCCGGTCGGCGCCGAGGAAGAGGCCCCGCTCGGTGATTTCATCGAGGACGCCGAGGCAGCCGATGCTGAGTCCGCAGTGATCTCCGGGATGCTGCAGGACGACCTGCGTCGAGTACTGGCCACCCTCGAGGATCGGGAACAGAACGTCATCCGACTTCGCTACGGCCTCGATGACGGACAGCCACGAACGCTGGATCAGATCGGCAAACGATTCGGTCTCTCACGAGAACGGGTACGACAGATCGAACGCGAGGTCATGGCGAAACTACGGGCCGGAGACCGCGCCGAGCGCCTCCGGGCCTATGCCAGCTGACTCTCCTACCAGGCACTACACCGTCCGCGACCGGTGTCAGTGACGCCGGTGAGGCCACCGGGAACAGCGGCCGAAAGATGGGATGAAGACCACGCGACCTGGGCGGGCAATCCGCAACGGGTCGCCTGCCCCGGAAGGTCGGGCTCGTCGGGGGCGGGCCCGGCCTTCCGACCTCGACAGCTCCTCCGCTAGCCGCTGCCCAGGGGGGTGGAGAGGCCGGGGCTGGAAGAAGTCGGGCTGGAACAGACCAGTAAGCGTCGCGTCCACGCTTCGATGGTGGTGGCGGAGACCTCGTGCGCCTGCAACCAGCCCGGTGTTCCGCCGGGTGCGCCATCCAGTTCGTCGAGCACGACCCGCAGGGCCGACGCGGATGTGCCCGCAAGGTGCTGTGCCTGAAGGCGGTCCTCCTCTTCCAGCAACGACAGGTCCCAGGCCAACTGCTCCAGGAGAGCGGGCACATTCGGCTCAGTACGCAGATAGTCCTCCAGTACCGCTTCCCGGGACACTCCGGCCGCACGGAGGAGCACCGCGACGAGTACTCCCGTGCGATCCTTGCCCGCCGCGCAGTGCACCAGCGTGGGCCCAGCAGCGCCAGTCAGTAGGGTGAGCACCTCGCCGATCCGTTCACTTGCCCGGCTCAGCGAGCCCAGATACAGCTCATCCAGTGACGGGACCGCGCGCCAATCCCCCACGTGTGGCCCCGCCAAGAGCGGCACCTGCACCACATCGGTCACCGAACTAGCCAACGGATGCCCGTCCCGTGGCTCATCGGGCTCCCGCAGATCGATCACCAGCACCGGAGGCCAGGCCGGGAGATCCGGCGGTGGCGTGTCCTCGTGGTGCGGGGCATCCCCTCGATAGAGCACGCCGTGGCAAGTATGGAGGCCCCCTTCGGCGGGCAAACCCCCCAGGTCACGAAAGTTGACCATGCGGGAGCCGGTGATCCGACCCTGACGCGTCGGGCTCACCCGCCGCCCTCTCGCTCGTCGGGGTCCAAGCCGTGCAGGGGATAGACGGCACGGCGAGTTTCGCGAATAGCTCGATCCACGGCGGTGTTCCCCGACCCGTCCCAGGGCGTCCACCGAGTCTGGACGCCGTCGGTCATCGACGTGGGCAACGGCACGCCTCCCGCGACGGCGGCGGTATGGGCGATCCAGTCGGCGGGAATCGTGATTCCGGGGTCGATGTCGCGATCAAGCAACGTGGCCAGTAGATGGGTCCAGGACCTGGGTACCACCCCAAACAGTGAGTACCCACCCCCACCGAGAGCCAGCCAGCGCCCGCCTGCCGTCTCCTCGGCCAAGTTACGCAATGTGCGATGAGCGGCGCTCTGGCCGTCCACCGAGAGCGCGAACCCAGCGAGCGGGTCCTCGACGTGAGTATCAGCACCGTGTTGAGTCACCAGCACGTCGGGGGCGAAGGCCCGGAGCAGACCGGGCACCACGGCGTGAAAAGCTCGCAACCACTCCGCGTCGCCGGTGCCGGGGGGAAGCGGCACGTTGACCGCCATCCCCTCGGCACCGGGACCACCGACCTCCGTGGAATGTCCGGTGCCCGGAAACAGCGTGGCCGGATGCTGATGCAGCGAGACAGTGAGCACTCGAGGGTCATCGATGAAGGCCGCCTGCACACCGTCGCCGTGGTGCACGTCGATGTCGACGTAGGCCACCCGGGGTACGCCACGATCGAGTAACCGCTGGATCGCCAGTGCGCAGTCGTTATAGACGCAGAATCCCGAGGCGCGGTCCCGCATCGCATGATGCAACCCGCCGGCGATATTCACCGCCCGCGCCGCGCGGCCGGTGAGAATCTCCTCGGCCGCGAGCAACGAACCGCCAGCGACCAGTGCGGAGGACTCGTGCATTCGGTAGAACACCGGGTTGTCCGCGGTGCCCAAGCCATGCCCGAAATAGCCCCTCGGCGCCTTCTTGACTGCGGCGATGTACTCGTCCGAGTGCACTGTGCGCAGTTCCTCATCGGTCGCCGAGAGGGGCGCCAGCAGCGGAACGTCCTCCAGAACACCCAGGGAGCGGGCCAGCCGGATGGTGAGGTCCAGCCGAACAGGATTGAGCGGATGCCTCCCACCGAGGTCGTAGCCGAGGAGGGTGTCGTCCCACACGACGGCCACCCGAGAAGCGGTCATGACTCTCGACGCTACCGCCCATTCGGGCCGTACAGCACAGGCCCTATCCGAAGTCCGGGCCGGTGGCCACTGGACGAGTGCGGTCGGAGCACCATCCCGACCATGATCCAGCATAGAGCGCCCCCGGCCGCTCCGGGGTGGTGACACCGGCTATTTCGAGCCCGAGCACGAGCGCACAGGCGTTGATCCCGGAACCACAGTAGGCACCCACGGGAGCACCATTCACGCCCCAGCGCCTCGTGAGCTCGCGCAGTCGGGTCGGTTCCAGCCACCTGCCGTGCGCGTCGGTCAACTCACTGAATGGCGCGTTGACAGCACCTGGTATGTGGCCGGCCCTGGGGTCCACCGGCTCGACCTCTCCGCAGTATCGCGGCGCCACCCGCGCGTCGAGCAGCACACCGGTGCGAGCCAGCGCCGCCGCCTGCACCGCGTCGAGCACCGGCATCGCTCCCGGTCGCACCGTGATGGTGCCGGCCCGGTGTTCGGGCGCTTCGGTGGTCGCCGGGAGACCGGCCTCGCGCCACGCCGCGAATCCACCGTCGAGCACGGCAACCATGGGGTGCCCCACCCAGCGCAGCAGCCACCACATCCGCGCGGCCACTGATCCGTCCGCCCTGTCGTAAGCCACGACCGGCACCGTCGGCCGGACACCCACCGCGCGCAAGGTGGCCTGGAACGCCGCCGGGGCCGGGAGAGGGTGCCTGCCGGCGGGGCCCGGAGCGCTGGACAAGTCGGTGTCCACATCAAGGAAGAACGCGTCAGGCAGATGGCCTGCCTGGTAATCGGAACGACCTGGCGGTCCGGTGAGCGCCCACCGGACGTCCAGCAGGGTGGGGGGTTCGGACGCAGCGAGCAGTTCGGCCAACTGATGAGGCGCGATCACCGGGTACATGGCACCTATCCTGCCGCGTTGCGCCAGCACAGTGTGGCGGCGCGACCACGTTCACCCGCAAACCATTACCATGGCATTGAATGAAGGAGACTGGTGTGAACGATCTCATCGACACCACCGAGATGTACCTGCGCACCATCTTCGAGCTCGAAGAGGAAGGTGTGATCCCGCTGCGCGCGCGGATCGCCGAGCGCCTCGGCCAGAGCGGACCCACCGTCAGCCAGACCGTGGCACGCATGGAGCGTGATGGTCTGCTCACTGTGGCCGACGACCGACATCTGGAGCTGACCGCAGAGGGACGCGGCCGAGCCACTTCGGTGATGCGCAAGCACCGGCTGGCGGAGCGCCTGCTGGTCGACGTAATCGGTCTGGAATGGGAGCAGGTTCACACCGAGGCATGCCGCTGGGAACACGTCATGAGCGACGCGGTGGAGCGAAAGCTGGTCGCCTTGCTGGGCAACCCGACCACCTCTCCGTACGGCAACCCGATCCCGGGGCTCGACGAGCTCGGGGCTGGACATGCGGCCGCCCCGATCGAACCCGACCTGGTCCGCCTGGACGAGGTGGCCCGCCGGGGCGGTGGGACGGTGGAGGTCCGGCGTATCGCCGAGCATGTGCAGTTGGACCCGGGCCTGATGGCTGATCTGCACAAGGTTGATGCGGTGCCCGGCAACATGGTGCAGGTGGCCGCTCTGTCCCCGGTCGGCTATCCGGTGGTGCTCACCGGAGGAGGCACCACAGTCGAGGTGGACGCCGCCCTCGCCCGCGCGGTACTGGCCCGTCGGCGATGAGGCGGCCGGATCGCATGCGGTTGCTGGTCACCGGGGGCGCTGGTTACGTCGGCAGTGTCTGTGCTGCGCGTCTGCTGGAGATCGGCCACGACATCGTGGTGCTGGACGATCTGTCCACCGGACACGCTGATGCGGTGCCTGTGGGCTGCCGATTCGTCCAGGGTGGCATCGAAGAGGCGGACACCTTGCTGGCCGAGGGGTTCGACGGGGTCCTGCATTTCGCCGCTCGCTCCCTGGTCGGGGAGTCCGTGACGGCACCGGAGCGCTACTGGCTGGGCAATGTCGTCGCCTCGCTGCAGCTGCTCGAGGCGATGCGCCAGCACGGCATCCCGCGGCTGGTGTTCTCTTCCACCGCGGCCACCTACGGGGAGCCCACCTCGGTGCCGATCACCGAGGACGTCGCCGCGTTGCCGACCAATCCCTACGGATCAACCAAGCTCGCGATCGACCACGCCATCGGCTCCTACGCTGCCGCGCACGGTATCGCCGCGATGAGCCTGCGATACTTCAACGTAGGGGGCGCCTACGGCCGCTACGGCGAACGGCACACCACCGAGACCCACCTGATCCCGCTGCTGCTGCAGGTCGCCCTCGGTCGCCGCGAAAAGATCATGATATTCGGCGCTGACTGGCCTACCCCGGATGGCACCGCGGTCCGCGACTACATCCATGTAGTCGACCTTGCCGACGCCCACGAACTCGCACTGATCCATGCCGTACCCGGCGAGCACCGGATCTACAACCTGGGCAACGGTACGGGGTTCTCGGTCCAGCAGGTGGTGGATACCTGCAGACAGGTCACTGGACACCCGATCCCGGCACAGATCACCGCTCGCCGCCCGGGTGACCCAGCTGTGCTCATCGCGTCCAGCGAGCGAGCCCGTACCGAGCTGAGCTGGAAACCGGAACGTGCCGAACTCGCCACGATCGTGACCGACGCATGGGATTTTGCCCGTTCTCTGAGTTGACCGGCTCACCGCTTCGGTGCCGATCGTCGCTGCGGGGTGGGACGCGGGGGTCGTCGCAGAGCCGCAGCAGCGTCCCTGGTCACGGTGTGCAATACCTCCGGAGGCAACCCTCCGTCCAGTGCCGCCCGCAGTAGCCCGGACAGTGAATGTTCCGGGCACGCCTGCAATGCCGTGTCCAGGGCGAGACCGGCCAGCGCGCCGTCCCCGCGAAGGTAAGCGGTCAGCGCCAGCAACGCGGCCGGTTCGGCCCGCTCCGGCGCCGGAGTCGCCCGAACCAACGCCAGCCACAGTCGCTCGGCGGCCACTGCTCCCGGGCCGGTGCACCACGGCAGGCAGGCGTCGCGGACCTGGTGATCACACAGCGCTGACGCGACCTGGCTGAGAATGTGGTCGGTCAGCTCGACCTTTCCCACCGCAGCGTCTCGATACAGCTCTTCGAGCCGCGCGAACCGACGAGCTCTCATTCCAGCACTCATCGGGTGGTCCGCATCGGTGGCTTGAATCAGCAACGCCCGCCGCTGCAGCGTCGCGGGGTCCTCGCCGGTAAGCAGCTCAGCCAGTTCTTCCCTCTTACCGAAGGTGACCGCACCGGCCGCGACGCTGGCCGCCGCCAGCGGGGTCGTCGCGGGGTCGGCTAGCGTACCGGCGCACAGCGGATCGTCGTAGCAACGCCACTGCGCTCCCTCCGCCGTCGCCGCGACCCAAGCCGCATGGACCACGGGAAGTCCGGCATCACAGAGCACATCGGCGATGACGTCGACCAACGCACGGTGTGGCGGATCACCATCCGGGCTGAGAACACCCCCGATCACGATCACCGCCACCCCGGTAGGTTGCTGTCGGGCCAGCGGCAGCAGCATCTGTTCGGCCAGGAGCGCAGTCTGCTCGACGTCGACCAGATCAGCGCGCAGAGTCAGACCCAGTTTCCTGCCGTGCAACGCCAGCAGGACGACCGAGTCGTGGGGATGGAAGCCGAGCAGATGCGGGACGGCAGCGATCAACTCGGCAGGGTCGGAAAGCCGGATACGGTCGGCATGAGGTGCGCTCATGGCGTTGACAGTGCTCCGGCCACCCCCACGAGGACAGGCGGAAAATCGCCAGCTGTGGACTGCGCTCCCGATGTGGACTAGTGACCCGGCAGGTCCGCACCAACCAACCGGATTGTCACCCCCGGGTACTAGCCTGCGCGTCGGTCAGGTCTGGGATTGATACGGCCGCCGACAGACATAGGTCACCGCAGGAGGCAGGTTCCACCACACCGTGCGGGTGGCCAGGACCTCGTCGAACACCTCGCTGAGCAGCGCACGGAACCGGCGCGCCCGAGCCATGGGCAGCGCATGCAGGTAAGCGAGAGTGGTGAACGAACCACCGGGAACCAGCGAGCGCGCCGTCGCCTCGACGATGGCCCGCTGCGCGTCCTTGTCGATCAGTGCCCAGGGCAACCCACTGACCACCACGTCAGCCCCGGGCACATCATGCTCGGCGAGCAACCGCTGCAACTCCACGGCATCTCCGACCAGCACCTCGACCCCTGGATACTCGGCGCGCAGATACCGGGCCAGCATGGGGTCGAGCTCGACGGCCACGTGCCGCCCGCGACCCGCCAACCGCTGCTCGATGGCGGCCGTAGCCGACCCGGTGCCCGGTCCGAGCTCAACCACCACCGGCTCGCCGACCCCGGAAACCACGGCGGCCAGCCGGGCCGCCAGACGCGAGGAGCTCGGCGCCACAGCCCCCACCGCAGTGGGGTTACGAAGCGCGGCGGCAAGGAAAGGGGCAAGGTGTCGTGGTCCCAGCGGCATGGCGCGAGAGCCTAACCGGAGCCGGTCCGCCATCTCACAGGCACGCTACGGTGACCACGGCCCCTGGCACGAACTCGGGATCCACCTGCTCGGCGAGGTCGCTGCCTGCGGACCGGTTCCCCCAAGCCGCGGCATTGCGCAGGTGGAAATGCACGGTGTTGCGATGATAAGCAGCCCAGTCCCGCGCTATGCCGTCGAGCTCGGTGCGCACGACGTCCAAGGCGCGGCGGACCTGCGGCTCCAATGTCGTGAAAGCCGGGGAGTGTCCCTGCTCGGCGGCCCGCACCCACGCCGAATGGCCGACGACGGCCAGCGGCGCAACCCCCAACTCGTCACGCAGCCATGCGGTGTCGCCGTCCCCTGTCACCTTGTTGCCCACCACGTGCAGCCGTATGCCGTGACCGTCGGCGTGCTGCTGGAACTGCCGGTAGACCCCCACGCCGCGCCGGGTCGGCTCGCAGACCAGAATCACGAGGTCGAAGCGAGTGAACAGGCCGGAGGCGAACGCGTCGACGCCAGCGGTCATGTCAACCACGACGTACTCTCCGGACCCGTCCAGCAGGTGGTTGAGGTAAAGCTCCACCGCTCCGGTCTTGGAGTGGTAACAGCTCACTCCGATGTCGTCGGGCTCGAAGTCCCCCGTGATCATCAGATGGGCACCGGCGGAATGGACACCCGGCACCGGGCGGGCGAAATGCCGGTGCAACTCATCGGCTCGGTCCAGCCGGAGCATCCGGGATCCTCGGCCCGGCGGAGTAGTTTTGATCATTTCAGCTGCCGACGTGATCCTCGGATTGCTCCCTCTGAGCTGCTCCTTGATCCACGTCAGCTCGGCGCCCAACGGCGGGATCGCGGCGACCTGCTCGTCCGGCAGGCCCAACGCCTGGCCCAGGTGCTGGTTGATGTCCGCGTCGATGGCCAGCACAGGCAGGCCGAGTGCGGCGAGGTGGCGGGTGAACAGGGCGGACAGCGTGGTCTTCCCGCTGCCGCCCTTCCCCACAAAGGCAATACGCACGGTATCCATCTCTTCCCGACGATGACGATGTGAGGAGATCGTAAACGATAGTCGTTGCCACTAATGAGTGGCAGGGCCCGTGGCGTCGATGATCGCCGACTCCCCCATCGCTATCCGCAGGCCAGACCGCGTCGCCGCCCGATCGAGCAGCACCACCGTCCGCCAGCCGGGTGGAATCTCACCCGCGAGCAACCCGCGCCGCAGTACTTCGGCGCGCGCCACGTGCCGGGCGAAGGAACTCGAGGGGATCAGCCGCCCTCGAGCCCGCTGACCGTCCAGTGCCAGCTGAGGCGATACATCGAGCCAGACGAATACTGCGGGCCGCCCGGAGAGCCGGGCCAGCGAGGCAAGCACCACGCGGGTGTAGGCGCGGGTCGCCGGGTCGTGCACCAGGACAGGTCCCGGGGCGCACAACACCGCCAGCGCCACCCGCAGATAATGTCCCAGGTGCACCAGCGGACGGTACGCACGGTAGGGCAACCAGTCCGGCAGCCGGGCGCTGAGGCGCCCCCGCACCTGGTCGGAATCCCGAACAGTGACCGCTGAGACGTTGCGAAGACCGGCGAGCAAGGTGCTCTTCCCGGCCCCCGGCAAGCCGGCGAATAAGATCAGGTCCCGCGGACCGACCTTGATCGGGTGCATTCCCGCTCAACGCTCCGGCAGTGGTGATGTTCCCAGCACCACCCTACGCCGTTGGGCCGACATGGATGGTCGTCAATCAGGTGGAGCTGCGTACCGCGAGCACGCGTCGCACCACGTGAACCACGCGACAGGAGCCTGGCCGTAACGCCTCCTTGCGGGCATGCTCAGGAGGTGTCCCGGTGCATGCGCACCGTTCACCCAACGCAGGCGCCGCCCACCGCCGGTCGCCGTCGTCCACGCGGAGGCTGCATGCTGAACATGGTCCTCGACCACTGCGCCCGACCGCTGGCCCGGCTGGCCATGCGCCCTTCGGTGTACGGGGCCCGCTACGTCCCGGACCACGGGCCGGTCATCCTCGCAAGCAACCATCTGTCCTTCATGGACAGCATAGTGATCCCCCTGGTGCTGCCGCGACAGGTGACCTTCCTGGCCAAGGCGGAGTACTTCGAAGGGCATGGGGTGCCCGGCTGGCTGAGCCGTCGGTTCTTCCTGGCATTGGGACACGTACCGGTCCAACGGGGCCAAGGGCGCGCGGCGTGGGGGTCGGTACGGGTCGCCCAGGAAGTGCTGGCCCACGGGGGCGCGCTGGCGATCTACCCTGAGGGAACCCGCTCCCGAGACGGCCGGCTCTATCGCGGCCGGACCGGGGTGGCGCGCCTGACCCTGCTCACCGGCGCTCCGGTGGTGCCGGTGGCGTTGGCAGGCACCGAGCGGGTACAGCCGATCGGTAGCCGGATCCCCCGCCCACATCCGGTGACGGTTCGGTTCGGTACCCCTCTGGAGTTCTCCCGCTATGCCGGCCAGGAACAGCGGGTGCCGATCCTGCGTGCGATCACCGATGAGATCGTCGATGCTATTCGCGGGCTGTCCGGTCAGGAATACGTCAACACCTACCATCCGGCTGAGGCGGCCTGAGCAGAATTCATCGCGCTATCGCAGCCAGGGACATCGATAGAACGATCGGTGATCGACGGCTACTGGTACGACCGGTCCAAGCGATCCTGGCAGTTCGAGGGATGAGTCGGGGTAACGTGATGCCGTGCAGAGTGATGCGTCAACCGTTGAGGAGTATCTCGCCGAGCTGGCTCCGGACCGCCGCGAGATCATGACCGCAGTGCGCGACACCGTCAATTCCCACCTGCCCACAGGCTACATGGAGGGCATGGGTTGGGGCATGATCACCTGGTCGGTCCCGCTGGAGCGCTATCCGAACACCTACAACGGGCAACCACTGGGCTACCTAGCGCTGGCCTCCCAAAAGCGTCACCTCGCGCTGTACCTGACGTGCGTCTACTCCGATCCCGAAGCCGAGCAGAAGTTACGGCAGCAGTGGGCGGCCACCGGCCGCAAGCTGAACATGGGGAAGAGCTGCCTGCGGTTTCAGCGGCTCGAGGACCTTGACCTCGACATCATCGCCGAGTTGGTAGCCGCCACCTCTGTCGATGACTTCCTCTCCCGTTACGAAGCCGCACGCCAGAAGTAACGCCCGCGCGAGCGGCTCACCGATGGCGCTCCCGGCGGACGGTGGCTTTGCGACCCTTGATGCTGCTGCCGCGTAGCGCGGTGATGACCTCGTCGGCGGCGGCGTCGGGGACCTCGACGAGGGAGAAGCGATCGGAGATCTCGATCGCCCCGATATCGCTGCCTCGTAGTCGTGATTCACCCGCGATCGCGCCGACCAGGTCCTGTGGCCGGATGCCCGCGCTGCGCCCCGCCCCGACGAACAGCCGCGCCATCCCGCCGGTCGCGGCCCGACCGGCCACGGCACGGCCTCGTCCGGCCCCGGCCCCCTTCCCGCGACCGCGTGGCTCCGCTGTGCTGCGGGGCAGCGCCTCGGGGATCTCTTCCTCGTCGTCGCTGCCCCCGCCGGCCGCCTCGTGTGCCAGCTTCACCGCCGCGAGCGCCACCTCCATGACGTCGAACTCGTCGGTCAACGTTTCGACCACCACCCGGAAGCGCTCCAGGTCGTCCTCACAGAGCAGGCTCTCGTGCAGCGCTGCCCGGGTGAGTTCCAGACGCCGGGCGCGCAGGTCGGCGACACTGGGCACCTTTTCGACCGTGATCCGCTGTTTGGTGACCCGCTCGATGGTCTTGAGCATCCGGTGCTCGCGCGGCTCGGCGAGGGTGATGGCGACGCCCTCACGGCCCGCCCGCCCGACTCGGCCGATCCGGTGCACGTAGGACTCGGGCGCGGAAGGAACATCATAGTTGACCACATGGGTGAGCTGCTCGACGTCCAGCCCGCGGGCGGCCACGTCGGTCGCGATCAACAGGTCGGCCGTCCCATTGCGCAGCCGCCCCATCACGCGGTCGCGCTGCTCCTGGCTCATCCCGCCGTGCAACGCCTCGGCGCGGTAACCGCGTCCGTTCAAGGTTTCGGTGAGCCGGTCGACCTCGTCGCGGGTGCGGCAGAAGACGAGCGCGGCGGCGGGCGACTCCACGTCCAGCACCCGGCCGAGGGCGGCGGGCTTGTGCGCCCGAGGCACCAGGTACGCGCTCTGGCGCACCAGCGGAGTCTCGCCCTTGGTGGCCTCCTGCTGGCCGAGCTTGATCCGGACCGGGTCGCTGAGGTGCCGACGCGCCATCTCGTCGATGCGTCGGGGCATCGTCGCGGAGAACAACACCGTCTGACGGTCCTCCGGGGTCTCGGCGAGGATCGCCTCGATATCCTCGGCGAACCCCATATCGAGCATCTCGTCGGCTTCGTCGAGGACGACCATGGCGAGCCGATCCAAGCGCAGCGTGCCGCGGCCGATGTGATCCAGCGCCCGTCCCGGGGTGGCGACCACCACGTCGACCCCGGCCGCCAGCGCCCGCAGCTGCCTGCCGATCGGCTGACCGCCGTAGATCGGCAGCACGCGGGCAGCCAGTTCGCGGCCGTAGCGGTGTATCGCCTCGCAGACCTGCACGGCCAGCTCCCGGGTGGGCACCAGCACCAGTGCCTTGGGATCGGTGCCACCGACGGTCATCCGCTGGAGTACCGGCAGCGCGAACGCCGCGGTCTTCCCGGTCCCCGTCGCGGCCTGGCCGAGCAGATCCCGCCCGGCCAGTAGCGGCGGGATCGCCGCACGCTGAATGGGCGTCGGTTCCTCGTAGCCGAGGGTGGAGACCGCGCGCAGCAGCTCGGGCCGCAGCGTGAGGTCGGCGAAGCCCGCCGGGTCGTCGGTGTCGGCGGCGGCAGTCATGGTGGGAATTCCTCGATTCGGGACGGGAGCACTCACTCCCACCGGTGCACCATGCCCCATCCCCGGCAACCCCATACCGCCGCCCCCACCCGAGGACTACCGCGCTCACGCCGTCATCGGCTGTCGGCGTCCACCCTGCGGGTAACGAGCGCGACGAACCGGAGTTGCGGATCATTCAGGAGGCCGTGGATCTTCGTCACCACCGAGCAGGGCCACTCCGACAAGCAGGTCCGACAGTTCCCCTCCGTGTCCCGTTCATGACCAACGGTTTACTCATGATTGTGAGTGAATTTACTCACAATCATGAGTAAACCGTAGGGACGCGGCTCCCGATAAGCGCTAACCCTAGTCCCCCGACGACGGCCAGACCACGTAACCTTCGAAGGACACACCATGCCCCTGCATCTTCGCGAAGGGATTTTTCTTCCAGCCAGACTTGACGTCCTTGTTCCGCATCGCCAGGACACCGTTGAACTGAAGCGGCCGGAAGACCCCCACCGAATCACCCTCACCGGCTCGTATCTTGGCCATCAGGGCTGGCAGATCCTGGAGAACTTTGGGCTCGACCTTCACCACGTGAATGTGCATGTGGGGACCGCCAGACGATCCTGAGTTACCCATCCGGCCGATCAGCTGCCCTTGTTTCACCGGGATGGGGCTGAGGTCGGTATCCGGGCCATCCTCCGGTGTGAGCAGCGCCGGCGGGACGGAGTTGTTCCGGAAGTGGGGATACAGGACGAGTTCGTCGCCGTATAGCACGTAGACGTGGTTGGCATTGCTTTGCTGCCACAGGATGACCTTCAGGACACCATTCGCCGTGCGCACGGCTGTCACGAGCGTGGTCTGCTTCGTGTTGACTTCAGCCATGTCGTACAGATCGACGGCCCCATACGTCTCCTGTTGGTCGTGTTGGCTGATCTTGATGTTCTTGAGGTCCTCCTTGGTATCGTCATCCAGCTTGGCCTTCAGAGTGACGATTCGGAGCTTGCCCGAGTCGGACCGGTAAGCGGCGACGAGGCCTTCTTCCTTGAAGGACGACAGGCCGATAGCGGACGCTGGGGACGGATCCTTGAAGGCCTGCCGATGCACCACCGTGCCGTCCGCCTCGATGTCCCAGACGGAAAACGTGAACGCCCCCTCGTCCGTCCGTACCACCGTGGCAAGCTTGTCGGGGTAGGCCGTATTCGCGACAGCAACCTCCTTGACCTTGCCCTTAGCGGTCACCTCACCACTGCGTACCATGCTGACTGTGGGTATGGAGAAATCGGGGATGCCGGTGCCTCCTCCGCCGATGCCACCACCGTCGACATCCCAAAAAATGATCTTCAGGTTTCCCGCGTCGGTTTGGACTGCAGCAGCTATCTGCTGGCTTTCGTTCAGGGCCAGGATATCGAAGTCCCCGATGGCGCCATCGGTCGCCCCGCCCTGCTGGAAAATGCCGTTCTTGTCGATGTACCACATCGAGACGGACAGCGTTTCCGCCTTGGTCCGAGCTGCCACCAACAACTGGTTTCCGGAGAACTTCACCGCCTTGACGACGGCAACTCCCGGGATGGATGCCTTGCCGACCTCGGTGATGGTGGTGCCATCCTGCGAAAGCTTCCACATGATGAGGTCGACGTTGGCCCCGACCTGCACGACGGTGCACGCCCGGAGCCGGTCGAACCCGACCACGCAGACCTGATCGGCCGGCGGACCGTCGAGCTCAGCTACGAACTTGAGCTTGTTCGCGGTGCGGTCCTGCTCAAGTACTGTCAACTTGAGCGAGCCCGATGTGGTGACCGACCCAACCAGGATGCGGGACCACCCCTTCTCGTTCGCCGACAGCGCGGCAACCGAGACCGCCTTAATCTGGTCTTTTCCCTGGTACTCGCCGCTCTTGCGCTGTAAGCGTCGTTTGTCGGGGGCCGGGTTGTCGGGATGGTAGCCGACCGCCCTGAGCACGCGACCGGCCGCCATGGCGTAGACCGGACGGCCCCACGCGAACCAATCCTTATTCGTCGTTCCCCCGGCCTGGGAATAACTCAGCTTCCCCTCATCGTCGTTCCAGCCGAGGACGTTCACGTCGTAGCCGAAAGTCTGGGGCCCGCCCTCTCCTTTGTGGTGTTTGTCCGGAAGCATGAGATACTCGCCGTACTCCTCCGCCTCGGGACGGGCGAAGAAGGAGTACGATGTGTCGTGCGGAGCAAGATCCCATTTACAGACAACCGGATTCGCCTTTTCCTGGGCGAACCGTAGGCTGACCTGCAGCTTGGGAGGCATCTCGGCCAACGTGAGTGCCTTATGACTACTCACCCCGCCGGGCTGCTACTCCCCCACGTGACGCGCAGCGCTACCGCCAGGCATCACGGCTGATCTGCCGGGGTGCCCGACGGAGCGGAAGTGGTGGGGCACCGGATACGCAGTATGGGTATCGGACGAGGGAAGCCCTTCAACGCCACCTCGCCGAGCGGCTCGACCTCGACATCACCCTCGACGGCGGCGTGTACCCGCTGGGTGATCAGGATCTGGCCGGGACCGGCTTCTTCGCAGACCCGGGATGCAAGGTTGACCACCGTCCCCAGCGGCGTGTATTCGAAGCGACCTTCGAAGCCGTACATCCCTAATGTCGCGTACCCAGAAGCGATACCGATACCCAGATTCAGGTCGTGCCCGAGCTTGCGCCAGCCGGCGACCACGGGGCGCATCGCCGCACCGGCATGTAACGCCATCTGCACGGCCGTGCGCTCGGGGTCCGGACAGGGCAGCGGGTCGTTGAAGTACACCATCACACTGTCACCGCCGAAGTAGCCGACAGTGGCCTCGAACTTTCGCACCACCGATCCGACCGTGTCGTGAAACTGGCCGAGGAGGTCGATCAATTCTTCGGGTTCGGTGGTTCCGGAGAAGGCGGTGAACCCTCGGAGATCGAAGAAACAGACCGCGATGAATCGCCGATGAGCCCGTAAGAATGTCTCATCACCCGAGGACAAGAGGAGATCGGCGACCTGCGCGGAACAAAAACGCCGCAGTCTGCCGAGCCTGCCAATCTCCTCGGCCTGTTCCTGGCCCCGCCGCTCCAAGGTCCGGTTCAGTTCGGCCTGTTCCTGGCTCTGCGCGGCGATCGTGTCGTGGTATCGCTTGATGCGCACCAACGACCTCACCCGGGCGAGCAGCTCGCCCCGGTCGAAGGTCTTGCGCAGGAAGTCGTCGGCTCCCGCCTCCAGCGCCGACATCTTCTCCTCTGCCCCTTCGGCGGAGATAATCACAATAGGGAGCGTGCGGGTACTCGGCTCGGCCCGCAGCGCCCGGCACACCTCATACCCATCCATTCCCGGCATGCCAAGATCCAGCAACACGATGTCGAATGCTTCCCTCGCGCACAGCTCAACGCCCTCCCGGCCGTGCGACGCCATCGTGACTCGATGCCCCTCGCTTTCCAGGATGTGAGCAACGACCCGGCGGTAGACCGCATCGTCGTCCACGACCAGGACCTTGGCCGGGGCCCGGTCGCGCATTCCCTCCGGACCGCTCAGCGCGACTCACATCCCACCAGCCGGTGCAGCACCTCCTGCAGTGCTACCCGAGCCCGGGCGGCTTCGGCCTCAACCCGGTCAACGAGGATCTGCGCATGATCGGAACGTTCGGTCCGGACCGAACATTCCAGAACGCCGCACGACTCGGCCAGGCCGACCGCACCGAACATGGCGGCGTTGGCTTTGAGGGTGTGTACGGCCAGGCCGACCTCCGTCGCGGAACCGTCGGCCACTCCCTTACTCATTGCCGCGACTCGTACCACAATGTCGTCCAGGAAATCCGCCAGCAGCTCAGGCAGAAGGACGTCACCGCCGTCGCCGAGCGTGTCCAGCAGACGGACAATCGCGTCAGGATCAAGACACCGGTGGTCAACTCCCAGGTCAGGGGCCTGCAATTCGGTATGCGTCACGACCGAGGTGGCGGGGCGCTGGGATCGACACAGCACCATGGCCAGCTCACCGGGCCGGATCGGCTTACTCAGATAATCGTCCATTCCCGCCGCCAGGCACGCCTCCCGGTCCCCCGCCATGACATTGGCCGTCATCGCGATAATCCGGGGCCACCCGGTCCAACGACTGCGGATCTCCCGAGTCGCAGTGAGCCCGTCCATTTCCGGCATCTGCACATCCATGAGGATCACGTCGTAGGACTGTGTCCACAGTGCCGCCACGGCCTCTGTCCCGTTCGCGGCCACGTCCGCCGAGTAACCGAACTTGGCCAGCATCATCAGCACCAGCTTCTGGTTAATGGCGTTGTCCTCGGCCACCAGCAGCCGCAACGGAAACCGATCGGCCATTTCCGGATCGAAGTCACCACTGGAATCCGCCATCACCGGCACAAGCTGATCGGCCATCATCGCAATGATGACGTCGTAGAGCTGCGACTGCCGGACCGGCTTGGTCGGCACGGCATCGAAACTTCCCTGCGCTGCTTGCTCGGGTCCGACACCCACCGAGCTGAGCAGCATGAGCCGCAGCCCACTGCGAGAATCCAGCGACCGGAGCCGATGCGCAAGCGCGACCCCGTCCAGATCCGGCATGACAAAGTCGATCAACCCCAGATCGAAGCGTTCCCCCTCCTCGACCCAACGCAGGGCCTCCCGCGGGGACTGTGTTGCCCGTGGGACCAGGCCCCATCTCGACGTGAGCAGCCGCAGCACGCGCAGGTTGGTGGAGTTGTCATCCACGATCAGCACACGCAACCCGGCCAGCGGCGCCGGCATGAGCACAGCGGCCGGCGCTGTACCCAATGGCCTTGTGTTAAGCCGATCGGGGTTGTGACACGTCGGGTGGGTTGTCCACCGGGGTGATCCTCTGTTGGGATGATCGGCAGGTGGCGCATGATGGGTCGGAAGGGGGTGTCCCTGCAGGGTTGGTTGCCCGATCGGGTGTCGGTGGGGGCGTTGACCAGGACGTTCCCGCCCGAGTTGGTTGATCGGATCGTCGCGATGACCGATACGAGGGAGGTTCGTCGGCGGTTGTTGCCGGCTCGGTTCGTGGTGTACTTCGTGTTGGCGTTGTGGCTGTTCCGGGGCCGCAACTGCGTCTACGGCCAGGTGATGATCAAGCTGGTGGAGGGGCTGTACCACCGGCGCCGGGCCCAGGACCTGCTCGACGGGATGGTCCCCGATCCTGACGGGTGGGTCGCGGCGGGCGAGGGCCGGCGGTGGCGGCGGCCGAACATCTCCTCGCTGTCGCGGGCCCGCGCCCGGTTGGGCGCTGATCCGTTGCACATGCTGTTCGACTCCGTCGCCGGCCCGGTGGGCACCGACGATGCCGGCGGGGTGTTCTGCTGTGGGTTGCGCGTGGTGTCGATGGACGGTTCCAGCACCGATCTGCCGAACACCCCGGACAACGCCGAGCACTTCGGTCGTCCTCGCCGCGGAACCCGGGACGGGGCGTTCCCGCAGGTCCGCTGGCTCGCGGCGGCAGAGTCGGGCACCGGGGCGTTGATCGGGGCCACGTGGCCCCTACACCGTGGGCGAACAGACCCTGGCCCAGGATCTGCTGGCGGCGTTCACCCCCGGCATGGTGGTGCTGGCCGATCGCAACTTCCTGTCCCACGCCCTGGCCCGCGAGGTGCTCGCCACCGGGGCGCACATCCTGGGGCGGGCCTCGGCGTCGTTCACGCTGGCCCCGACCCAGGTTCTTCCCGATGGCACCTACCTGGCCGTGCTCAACCCGGCGCGGCGCGCTGACGGTCCGCCGATCACGGTGCGGGTCATCGAGTACACCGTGCACACCACCGGACCCGACGGTGACGAGCAGTTCTCCGAGGTGTTCGCGCTGGTCACCGACCTGCTCGACATCGAGGACTACCCCGCGCTCGACCTGGCGTGCGCCTACCCGATGCGCTGGGAGTGCGAGACCGTGATCGGGCACCACAAGACCGACAGGGGCGAGGGACTGGCGGTGCTGCGCAGCAAAGACCCCGAGGGCGTCGCCCAGGAGAGGGGGGCACTGTTCGCGGTCTACCAGGCCAGCCACACCCTCCTCGGGGCCGCCGCCGACGCCGTCGGCATCCCACCCGACAAGATCAGCTTCCCGCATGCCCTGGCCGCCGTGACCGACACCGTCTCGGCGGCTTCCCCCCCTCACGATCTTGACCTGGCCGTGGCCACGTTCCTGCTCAAGATCCTCGACCCGGGATTCTTCGTCCGAGACCACCCCAACCGTGCCAGCCCACGACGCACAAAGAAGACCGGCAACTTCCCCACCCGCAAGCCCCACGAACCCAGCATCATCACCATCACCCGACACATCGAGCTCCACAGCCTCCCACCCAGATCACCGAGCTAAACGCAAAGCCATTGGGTCCCCGAGGTGTCATCCGCGTATGCAAGTCGCGAGCATCGGCAGCGCCCGTCGAGTGACCGATGTCGAAGAGCAGGCTACGGGCGACAGCGCGCGCCGCTAGATCACCCTTGTCTTGATAGAGATAGCTGATCTGGTCGAAGAACTCGACCGACATCGACGCGGTTCGTACCAGGATATAGCGTTGCCCGGCGATCTCGATCGTGCCCCGACTTGGTTCCCGCCGCTCCTGATCGAAGTACTGACCGACGAATTCTTGAGCGCGCGTGAATAGTGGAATCAAATTTTCTGGTACTTTGACCGTGTTCAGCATCACGCCTCCTTGGCGTCCGGGCCGTACTTCTTGCCGGCAGCGGCCCGGAAGGAGAGCTCACCAGCGTACGTATCGTGACAGCAGTACGGGAGACTGATGTCATGACCCATCCGGTTTTACAATCATGGCCCCTGGTTGGTCGGCACGTCGAACTGAGGACCCTGCTGACGGCACTGGGCGGCACCAGCGGCGGGGTGGTGTTAGCCGGACCACCTGGCGTGGGCAAAACGACCCTGGCCCGCTGGTGTGTCGAGCAGTGCAGCATG
>JBOHHD010000539.1:0-3133 GCA_050700515.1 Pseudonocardiaceae bacterium | reverse complement strand
CCTGCGATGCATGGACGGCGAAGGTGTGCCGGTCGCCGGAGGGAAACGGGATGTCCACCCTGGCGTGCACAAGGCCGCTGCCTAGCGCGGTCACGGCGGCTTTCGCGGCAGCCGCCGAGCAGGCGCCGGTGGTGAACCCGGTGCGCAAGGCCACCGGGCGAACCTTCGCGGTGCGGGGCAGGTCCGGCTCGCGCAGCGGCGGCTGGGTCACAACTGGGCTCCTCTACCCCCTCGCGGCGGGAGGATCAGCACCGTCGACAGGTAGCTCGCCACGTCGGTGTCCGCCAGCGGGAGGACCCGCTGGTCCGCAGTGCCTACGTGCTCGGCGCACCAGGCGCGGTCCAGTGCACCCGCGGCGGCGACCCGCTCGCGTACCTCGGCCAGCTGGTGGCCGCCCTTGTAGGCGACCACCGTCCCGCCTCGGACGAGTGCGGCGTCCAGCTCCGTGAGATCACGGGACAGCGGGAGCAGGGTGAGCGGTTCCGTCCCCTCAGCCAGGGTCACCCCGGCTGCACTGGCGGCAGCTTGCATCGCCGTGATGCCCGGAATCGTGCGGATCCGGACGCCGGGCAGCAGGTCGTGCACGGTCCCGGCGAGGTAGCCGAAGGTGGAGTACACCGAAGGATCCCCGAGCGTGGCGAACACCGCCGTACCGCCGTGCGCACGCAGGTACTGCACCACCCGCGTGGCGGCGGCGTCCCAACAGTCGTGGCGGCGCCGCTGCGACCCGTTGACGTCGTCGTTGAGCGCGAACACCAGCCGCTCCAGCCGATCATGACGCAGATGTGCCCGCACCACCATCTCGGCCCGTCCGACCAGGTCGGGTGCCATCACTGGCACGAACACCCGACCAGCGGCGTTCAACTCCCCTACCGCAGCGACGGTGAGCAGGTCCGGATTCCCCGGCCCCACCCCCACGCCTACCAGTTCCGGTGTCAAGACCCACCCTTCGCACAGTTCGCCACAAAGCGTGCCACCGCGCCTGGATGGGCAGCCGGGTGGGTGTGCAGGAACGACGCGTGCACCCCGGCCGTGACGAAGCCTTCGGGCTCCGCCCCGGACCACGCCCAGGCCGGCGCGCCCGCACGTGGGGTCACCACCGTGCGGTGGAACTCGTGACCGCGCACCCGGGTGCCTTCGGGGTGCAGCACCGAGTCGCGCAACGCCACCGCGTCCCGGTAGCCCAGCACCAGCCGTCCGGTCATGGTGGCCTCGGCGTCGAGCACCCCGCACATCGGCGCACCGTCCAACGTCCGGCACAGGTAGAGCAACCCACCGCATTCGGCGTGCACCGGCGACCCGGTGCAGACCAGGGCGGTCACGTCGGCGCGCAGCGGGGTGTTGGCGGACAGTTCGGCGGCGTGTTCCTCGGGGAATCCGCCGGGAAGCACCAGCCCGGCCGTGCCCGGGGGCAGCGACTGATCGCGCAGCGGGTCGAAGGGCGCCACCGTCGCCCCGGCCGCAGCGAGGAGTTCGGCGTGCTCGGGGTAGCCGAAGGTGAAGGCCGGTCCGGCGGCTACCGCCACCACCGGCTGCCCGGACACCGGGGCGATCTCGGCCGCCGGATCCCATGGTGATCCTGCTGGTACGGCAGTTCCCGTTCCCAGGGACAGCACCGCGTCCAGGTCGACCTGCGCAGCGACAGCGCCGGCCCAGCGGTCCACCACGGCGGCGGCAGCGGTGTGTTCGGCAGCGGTGACCAGCCCCAGATGCCGGGATGGCACCGTCAACGCGTCATCACGGCGCAGTGCCCCGAACACCGGCAGGCCCACTTCGGCGCAAGCCTCCCGGCAGACCTGCTCGTGCCGCTGCGAGCCCACCCGGTTAAGCACGACCCCGCCGATCCGCACGCTCGGGTCGAACGATCGGAAACCGTGCAGCAGCGCGGCCAGGCTGCGACCCTGCCCCCGCACGTCGACGACCAGCAGCACCGGCGCTTCGAGCAACACGGCGACCTGCGCGGTCGAGCCGTGGCCCGGCGTCCCGCTCCGGCCGTCGAACAGGCCCATCACCCCCTCCACCACAGTCACCTGTGCCCCGGCGGCCCCGTGCACGGCCAGCGGCCCGATCCGCTGCTCCCCCACCAGCACGGGGTCGAGATTGCGCCCGGGCCGCCCGGTGGCCAGCGCGTGGTAGCCCGGATCGATGTAGTCCGGCCCCACTTTGAACCCGGCGACCGTGGTGCCCCGCCGCCGCAACGCCGCCATCAACCCGGTGGCCACCGTGGTCTTGCCGGCCCCCGACGCCGGAGCGGCTATCACCACCCGTACGTGGTCCGGTAAGCCAACGCCGATTCGCTGCTGGTCACCCACTGGGGGTCTAGGTATCTGACGCACGCTGATGCACGGTATCCGCGAAGCTGGTAGTCCAGACGGACCGCTGACAACCGTCCCGAGTCCGCTGGGCTGTACTCCGCGAGAAGCGCCCGTAGCTTGGCCAGATGATCAGGTGAGTTTCTTGCGGAGGAGGCCATGGTGGACCGGAGCATGCGCACAGTAGACGACGTGCTGAGGCTGTTGGACGATCTGTTCGCGCCAGAGGCCGACCGTTGGACGGCCGATGCGGCCTCCTGGTGGGACCGTTTCTACGCGGATCTCTCCAAGCCAGTGCCGTTCTTCGTGGCGAAGCCGGACGAGAACCTGGTCTCCTACCTCGACCGTGGCCTGATTACCCTGGGCCGGGCCCTCGATATCGGCTGCGGCGCCGGCCGCAACGCCGTCCACCTCGCCTGCGCAGGTTTCGAGGTGCACGCCGTCGACCTCTCCCCGGCGGCTATCGCCTGGGCCGAGGACCGCGCCCGTGAGGCGGGCGCCGATGTCCATTTCCACTGCGGCGATGCCTTTGCCCCCACTGTGGCCGATCTGGGCGGACCGTACGACCTGATCTACGACTCCGGCTGCTTTCACCACCTGCCACCCCACCGACGCATCAGCTACCTCGCGCTCCTTAACCGCGCCCTCACCCCCGGCGGGCATCTCGGCCTCACGTGCTTCGCCGCCGGCGCGATGGGTTCCGAACGCTCCGACGCCGACTACTACCGCTACTGCTGCCTGGAGGGCGGCCTCGCTTACACACCAGAGTCCCTGCGCTGGATCTTCTCCGACCTCACTGAGGTGGAACTGCGCCGCATGCA
>JBOHHD010000538.1:0-10988 GCA_050700515.1 Pseudonocardiaceae bacterium | reverse complement strand
AACCTGACGTTGCCCTGGGGTTTCCTGGTGATCGACGACGAGTTTGAAGTCGGGCGCGTCCTGTTCGAGGAGTTTCACCACTACCAGCCGCTCAACCATCTGGTGGCGAGTACTGTTCCCCGCACTCGTCGTGCACGGCGACCGGGACAACGCAGTCTCCTACGAGATCGCCCGCCACGCTGCTGCCGCCAAGCCCAACACCGATTTCCACACCGTCCGCGGTTCGGATCATGGGTTCGACACGCGGGAGCGAGAGGACGAGGCGGTCGCGGTCACAGCGCGGTGGCTGAGTAACGACGCGGGACAGCGGGCGTGAACATCACTTCTTTATATGCGCCGGTTCACCTCGACGGCAGCAGCGTCGTGGGCGAACACTGCGTCTTGGGTTATCCGAAGGAGGTGCGACTACGAGCCGAGCAACAGCAGCCAGGCTCGGCGCTGAGTGGCAAGCCGGTGACGGTGGGACCGGGCTGCCTGGTGGCCAACCAGGTCGTGGTGTACGAAGGAGTGCAGCTCGGCGCCGGCTGCGTCATTGAGGACCGCGTCCGCATCGGCTATGACAGCACGATCGGCGAGCGAACCCGTGTCGGGTACGGGGCGTACATGTGTGATCGAGTCACAATCGGCGCTGACGCGTGCGTGGCCGGGTTCATCTGTGACGGCACCACTATCGGGGATCGATCCACCGTGATGGGTGACTTGGTGCATGAGTACACCCGTCCGCACGAGGGCTGGTGGGACGTCGACGAAGAGCCGCCGATAATCGAAGCTGATTCCGTCGTAGGCTACGGAGCACGAGTCGTGGGTGGAGTTCGGATCGGGCCCCGCAGCTATGTCGCCGCAGGCGCGGTGGTGACGAAGGATGTACCGCCGGAGCATGTCGTGACGGGTGTGAACATCCATACCCCTGCTGCGCAATGGCCAGGTCGCCGGCTGCAGAGTCTGATCCGCTACTGGCAGTCGAGTGCGCGGACGCTGTGACGGGTGCCGCAACCAGCAGGTCGCCCGGCCATCGGGCGGCGTGTTACCTGCGGCGCGGCGGTCTCCGGGGGCTCCAGTTGGACGCGCTGCCTAGACGACTTGCGACCGCTAATCCACCGCTGATTATGGTTCGACGAAGTCGGAGTCCTCTGTGTCGCTGCCGGCCTCGTCTTTGGGACGTTGGCGGACGAGGGGCGGGGCGAAGGCGAACGCGATGAGTTGCCGGGGAAACCGGGCGCGCAGATCGGCGCGTGGATGGTCGATGTAGAGCGAGGGCAGGAACTCGTCGACCGGCACGATGGCGTGCTCCAGGTGCGTCGCGAGCAGGATGTCGAGCGCGGACCGGGTGAGCAGGTAGCCGAAGGTGCAGTGACTGTATCCGGGGGAGACGAATCCTGGCAGCGTCGGCTGGTCGGGGTCCAGTAGGTATCGGCCCAGGTACAGCAGGTCGAAGGGGCTGTGGCGGGTAAGGCGGTCCAGTCCTTCCACCAGATCGCCCAAGAAGGCCGGTTCCAGAATCGCGTCGTCCTCCAGGACCAGGATGAACGGCTCGCTGCCGATTTGTGCGGCGTGGCGCCAGCAGGCCAGGTGGGCGAGGGTGCAGCCGATCTCCCCGTACTTCAGTGGACGGCTCCACCAGGCATTGTCGGATTCGATCTGCCAGGGGAAGAGCTTGTAGCCGGCGACTTCGAGAGCGGTGCGGGACAGCTCATGGCCGTCGAAGGGGCCGATCCAGTCCGAAGTGAAGGTGACTGGGAGGTCGGGTGGAAGTGAGCGAACCATCCACTCGCGGCGGTCAGGGCGCCGGGGCAGGTTGATCACGTAACTGCGAATGTGGGACGTCGTGATCAACGGGTACTGGTTCCTCTTGAAGACCGGTCGCCGGTGTAGCGGTTGGTGTTCTCGATGACCGTGGTGAACGGGTTGTTGTTCCGTCGGGAGAGCAGCAACAGGGGGTTGACCATCGTTAGGTCGGCCACGTCGGTGATGCCGCCGACGCGCCGGGTTTCGGTAACCAGGACGAAGTCATCCTCGTCGACCTGCTCGGTGACGTAGCGGACGCTGCGAGCCCCACGTTCGGCTTCGAGTAGGCACCGGGCAGCGCCGAGCACGCCGAGTGTCAGGCAGCCACCGAGCAGGAACACGGTCGTGCCTTGAGCGAGGGTGAGGCGGGTGAACACGGCGACGTCTTCGAGGAGTTCCTGGCGTTCGGTCCATCGTGGGCCGAGGGTCAGCCCGTTCAGAGCAGGTACGACGAGGGGGTCGTCCTCGCCGAGCGGGTGGGGTTCGAAGTAGAACGGCAATTGCGGGAGGAATTCGCGGTACTTCGCGTTCCAGGGCGGTCCGCCGGCAACAACGAGGACGTCGGCCTGCGTGTCGTAGTACTCCGACGGAGCGAAGTCCCGGATGGTCACGGTCGGAGCCAGCTGCGCGAATCGGGTCCGCAGATAGATCAGCGTGTCGAGGTCGGCGAACTTGGCGTAGCGCAGGTAGTTGCGGTCGGCCGGCGAGGCGTACTCGGGAAGTTCGTTCTCCGGGATCTCCGAGCACACGATGTCGACGCGTGAGCCGTTGGACAGCCGCCAGAAAGCACGGAGGTCCTCCCACCAGGGCGCGATCTGACCGACCGCCGGCTGAATCTGATCCGCAGGCAACGCGGCGCCGGTGCTCCGAGTCCTCGACGCAACTGAGGGCTGCCCGTTGCTCAGGAGCAGGTAGGCGAGGGTGTGCAACGCCCGGTCAGCATGACGACGCACCGTCTTCGCCGCGCATTTCTGTAGATGTGCAAGCGACTCCTGGCGCTCCGTGAGCGTGGGATACCGATGCTCGACGACGAGGTTGAAGTCGACCTCGACGTACAAACGCTCGTCGTCGGCGAGCCCCTCGATTGCGCGACGGAGCACCGTCACGAGCAGCGTGACTTCCTCGGCCGAGCCCGGTTCACTGACGGTTCCATTGGCGAGATGGGCCCGTATGGGGTCGGGAAGGGTGGTGAGCAGCGCCGTCGGGCGGGCCAGACCATGGCCTTGACGGAGGCGTTTCAAGCCGGCTTTGACCTGGTCAACGGAAAGTGAAGGAATGGACACCACCTGTCCAGCATATGTCCAGCTGTTCGGCCGATGACCACCAACACGGCTAGTAGGTGGCCTAGTCGATCAAGACACGTTACAGCAGGCTTTAGTCGGACGGGGTCCACCTGCTCCGCCTGTACGAGCTCAGGGCATGCCACAAGCCGAACCCACAGCCTTGAGGATTTGCTTGAGCCGTGTGCCCGGACGATGGGCACGCACTCTGCGAGGCCGGGGTGTGGTGACGCCCCCGGCTACCCGATCAGCTCGATGATCGCCGAACTGCACCTAAGAAAGTAGTCGCGTGAGTACAGTGCGAGATCAAGAGGTCGGTGCCGTCGACGAGAGTGCGCAGGCCGGCGAGCTACGGGAAGCGATGATCGTCGAGCTGCGGGGGATGGACGCGATCCGTACCGATCAGGTCGCCGACGCCTTCCGTGTGGTGGGACGGGAACTGTTCACGCCGGGAGCGCCGCTGGAGGCGGTGTACGCCGCGACCACAGGTGTGATCACCAAGTGGGATGAGCACGGCGTCGCGATCAGTTCGGTCTCCGCGCCGGAGATCCAGGCTTTCATGCTGGAGCAGGCCGCGATCCGTCCCGGGATGAATGTATTGGAGGTGGGGTCAGGTGGGTACAACGCCGCGTTGATCGCTGAGCTGGTCGGTGCCGGGGGCACCGTCGTGACGGTAGACATCGATCCCGAGGTGACCGACCGTGCCAGTAGCCTGCTGGACGCGGCCGGGTACTCGCGGGTCAGGGTGCTGCTCGCCGACGCGGAGCACGGTGTGCCGGAGTTCGCCCCCTTTGACCGGATCATCGTCACAGTGAGCTCATGGGACATCCCCCCGGCCTGGGTGGACCAGCTTGCCGACGGCGGGCGGATCGTCGTCCCGCTACGGATGTGGGGCCTTACTCGCTCGCTGGCGCTGGAACGTGCCGGGGACCGTCTGGTGAGCAGGTCGGCGATGATCTGTGGGTTCGTGAAGATGCAGGGAGAGGGGGCACATCGGGGGCGTCTGCTGCTGCTGCGCGGTACTGAGATCGGGTTGAGATTCGACGATGGAGGACCGGGCGAAGCCCCTCACCTCCTGGATGGTGTGCTAGGTACCGAGCGCGTCGAGGTGTGGTCTGGCGTGACCGTCGGGCGGTTGGAGCCGTTCTACTCGTTGCAGTTCTGGCTGGCCACCTCGCTGCCTGGATTCTGTCTGCTGACCGCCGATGTCAACGGGGGCGCCGGCTTGGTCGACCCGGGCAACCGCTGGTTCAACCTGGCGACGGTCGACCGCGACTCGTTCGCCTATCTCGTATCGCGCCCTAGTGAGAACGGGATAGTCGAGTTCGGCGCGCACGCCTTCGGCCCCCACGCTGCGGTGGTGGCCGAAGCACTGGCCGAGCAGGTCCGGGTGTGGGACCGCGGCCAGCGTCGAGGCCCGGGTCCGGACTTCGCGGTCTGGCCGAAGGACACCCCCGACGAGCACCTCCCCCACACGTCGATCATCGATAAGCGGTACAGCCGCGTCACGATCTCGTGGCCCGCTGCGGCGTGCGCCGCCACAGGCCACGAGGAAAGTCCGCACTACCCCGCCAATAAGGGAGAGTGATCGACATGGTTCACGGGTCAACCACCCTGGCACCTGCCGCGCATGTCGAGGCCGCAGGCGGCTTCGACGACGAGTTCAGCCTGGACCTGCGGGTGATCGAGGCTGGTCACCCGATCGCCAAGCTGGAGTGCGACACCAGCGACCAATGCGGTCAGACGTGCTCGGGCAGCGCCTGCAACAGCAACGCCTTCGATCCTTCTTGATGACACGAGCCCTGCCGTCGGTGCCGCCGAGCGGTGCCGACGGCGCGGCAGCCGAGAGAGGACGGGGTGCGCGATGGGGCGGGAGAAGCTGTATCGCCACGCCGGGGTGGTGTTGGTCCGCGCCACCACGTATCCGGGTCGCCTGGAACCACCCGAAGACCTCGATCTTGATGCTGACACCGTGGTGGAGTCCGGTCGGGTGTGGCTTGGGCGCCTGTGGCGACGTGGCGAGGCGGAGGCGGCGCTGCGGGTCGCCAGCCCGGTGCTGTCCCAACGGATAGCCGCCGTGCTCAACGGTGACCACCTCGAGACCCGGCAAATGCGTCGTCTGATCGTCTCGACGTCCGCTTACCTGCGGCGCTGGCAACGACGCCCTACTCCATTCGGCCTGTTCGCCGGTGTCGCGACGGCGGCGGTGGGCACCGAGCCGACGGTGTGGTTCGGCGAGCGGCACCGGCTGATCGTGCGGGTGGACGCACAGTGGCTGAGCGGGCTCATCGACAGCGTGGAGTCCGACCCCGTCTTACTGCCGCGCTTACCCGTGGTCGTCAACAACGCCGGGTTCGTCCGCGGAGACCGATTCGTCATCCCAGTCCGGTCCGGCAACGCCACCCCGGGCCACCCAGCGTCCCTGGAAATCTCGGTCCGCCACACCCGGCCGGTGCGCGCGGCGCTGGCTGCCGCCGCTGAGCCGGTCCCGCTCGGCGAGGTGGCCGGGCGGCTGCGCGCGGAGTTCCCCTCTGTGTCGCCCGAGGTGATCCATGCCCTGCTGGCCGAGCTGATGGCCAGCCGCATCCTGCTCACCAGCCTGCGGGCGCCGATGACCACGGTCGACAGTCTCGCTCACCTGATACATCGCGTGCAGGAGGCAGGCGGTATGGACCTGCCCAACGTCGCGGACCTTCTCGCCGAAGCCACATCCATCCACCGGGAGCTGTCACGCCACCGGAGCATGTTCCCCTCGGAGGTCTTTCCGGTTCTCGACGGTGTGGCCGAACGCATGACGGAACTCCACAACGCCGACGGGCCTGTATTCGCGGTCGACGTGGAGTTGTCCTGCCGGATCACCGTTCCCGACACGGTGATCCGCGAGGCCGAGGCCGCCGCCACGACGCTCTTGCGCCTGACACCGTACCCATTCGGCTCCCCGGCATGGCGGGACTTCCAGGTCCGCTTTCGAGACCGCCATGGCGCGGGCGCCGTGGTTCCGGTGCGCGACCTGGTGGCCGATTCAGGACTGGGTCTCCCCTCGGGATTCCTCGGCGCGCCGCGCGGTCAGACTGCGCGCATTCTGGCGGAGCGTGACGAGAAGCTGCTCGCTCTGATCCAGCACGCGGCCGTCGACGGGCGTGACGAGATCGAGCTGACCGAGTCGGTGATCTGTGAGCTCGCGGTCGGAGACCACGCCGAGATGATCCCACCTCCCCGAGCGGAGCTGGCTTTCCAGGTCCACACTGCATCTCTTGAGGCCCTGGCACGCGGACGGTTCCGACTGTGGGTAACCGGAGCGCCGAGACCGGCCAGCAGCATGGCAGGGCGGTTCGCGCACCTGCTTGCCGAGGCCGACCGGCAACGGCTGGCCGACTCCTACACCGCAGCCGGTGACCGGGCGCTTGCGGTGCACCTGTCGTTCCCACCGCGCCGGGAGCACAACGAGAACATCACCCGCGCGCCACAGCTGCTGCCCGATGTGATCTCGGTGTCCGAGTATCGCGATCACGACCCCGGTCTGATCCCACTGGACGACCTCGCGGTCACCGCCGATGCCACGCAGATGTATCTCGTGCGGATGTCGACGGGAGCGCAGATCCAGCCATATGTGTTGCACGCGCTGGAAGCGTCGGTGCAGACGCCGCCGCTAGCGCGTTTCCTCGCCGACGTCGCCATCGCGCGCTGCGGTGTCTACGGTGCCTTCGACTTCGGGGCGGCGCGCACCCTGCCGTTCCTTCCCCGCGTACGCCACGGCCGCGCCGTCCTGTCACCGGCCCGCTGGCGGCTGGACACCGCTGACCTTGCCGCGCCCAGCAGCACCGCACCGACATGGGAGAAGACCCTGAGCGTGTGGCGCGATCGGTGGCGCGTCCCGTCGGCCGTCCTGCTGTGCCAAGGAGAGCTTCGGCTTCCGCTCGACCTGGACGACCGCCTGGATCGGACGCTGCTGCGTACCCGCCTGGAGCGCACCGGCCAGGTCGAACTCCGCGAGGCCGGTAATCCTCACGATCACAGCTGGGCCGGCCGTGCCTGCGAATTCCTTGTCTCGCTGACCACGACCCGCCAGCAGCTCGACGGAAACCCGCCGCGCACGGCGCTACCGATCACGGTCACGCAAAGGGACGCGTTGCTGCCGGGTCGCTCAGAGCTTCTGCATGCGCAGCTGTTCGGACACCCGATGCGCTTCGACGAGATTCTCACCGACCACCTGCATCACCTACTGAGGAACGTCACCGGTCACACCCGGTCGTGGTGGTTCCGGCGCCACCAGGACACCACCCGACCCGACACCAACCATCACCTCAGCCTGTACCTGCGTCTTCGCGGTGCACATGACTACGGCACCGTCGCTATGCAGCTCGGGAACTGGGCCGCGGGGCTTCGCGCCCTGAGCCTGCTCGCGGACCTGAACCTGGCCACCTACCAGCCACACAACGGCAGATTCGGTCATGGCGCGGTGATGACCGCCGCAGAAGACGTGTTCGCCGCAGACTCCGCCGCCGCCCTGGCCGAAATCACTATGGCCACCCGCGGCGGCATCCCCGTCCAGGCAATCGCCGCCGCCTCAATGGTCGATCTCGCCGCTTACTTCGCTCCCAAGGCGAAGGAAGGGTGGCGGTGGCTGATCGACCAGCTTCCGCAGGAACGGGGAAATCTGGATCGGTCACTACGCGACGCGGCTCTGCTGTTGGCCGACACCGCGAGCGACTGGGCCGCGCTACGCACCTATCCCGACGGCGGGACCGTGGCTATGGCTTGGGATCGGCGGCGAACAGCGTTGGCCGCCTACAGGGAACGGCTCGCCGAGAACCGCGACCCCTGCACCACACTGCGGGCACTGCTACACGACCACCACCTCCGCGTCGTCGGCGTCGACCCAGACCGCGAACGTGTCACCAACCGCTTGGCCCGCGTTGCCGCCCAGCGCCAGTTGGCCCTGATCCACCGAGGCGCACCGTAACCGCGTCGACCGCCGGGGAGCCCGCCCGTCTCGCCGACGCTCTCGCCGACAGGTTGACGGCTCCGAGGCGGCAGGGCAGCAATCAGCGCTGGCAGGCGCAGTCCTTGACTAAAGGTGCGGCCGGTGTCGCACTGCTGCATATCGAGCGCGCCCTTGCCGGGTCCGGAACGTGGACGACCGCGCACGCCTGGGTGAAAACGGCGACCACGCAGGAGATCAGCGCCGCCGATAACACGGGCCTCTACCTCGGGGCGCCCGCGATCTGCTTCGTGCTGCACGCGGCCCAAGCCGACGAGATCCACCGCTACGGTCCGGCCCTGACGAGGCTGGACGTCCCTGTCGTCCGCCTGGCCCATCGCCGGGTCGATGCCGCCCTGGCACGCATGGACCGGGGTGAGATGGTGGCGTTCGTCGAGTACGACCTGCTTTACGGTCTGACTGGGATCGGCCAACTCCTGCTCCAACACGCTCCCGGAAGCGACGCGCTCGGACGGATTCTCGATTACCTGGTCCGGCTGACCCAGCCGCTGCGCATCGACGGAACCTCGATTCCGGGCTGGTGGGCTGGCCACGACCCCGACCCCCTGTTGCCGACCCCGGGCGGGCATGCGAACTTCGGGATCGCCCACGGCATCACCGGGCCCCTAGCGCTGCTCGCCCACGCGATGCGCCAGGAGATCATCGTCGAAGGCCACCTCGGTGCCATCGCCCAGATCTGCGCTCATCTGGACACCTGGCACCAAGATTGCGAATCCGGACCGTGGTGGCCGCAATGGATCACACGGGACGAATGTCGCACTGGGCGGGTGAAACAGTCCGGCCCGTTGCGGCCGTCCTGGTGTTACGGCACCCCCGGTATCGCCCGGGCTCAGCAGATCGCCGCCATCGCCACTGGCGACACCTTGCGCCAGACGATGGCCGAACACGCCCTGGCCAGCTGCCTGTCCGATTCTGCCCAGCTGCACCGGATCACCGATACCGGTCTGTGCCACGGCTGGTCGGGGCTGTACCAGACCACCTGGCGCGCCGCGCAGGACGCGCTGACCCCCGTGATCAGCACCCGGCTGTCGGACCTGGCCGAGCTGTTGACCCGGCACGCCGAAGCCGCCGAACACCACCACCCCGGACTCCTGGACGGAACAGCTGGCCTGGTCCTCGCGCTGCACACCGCCACCCACGCCACACCCCCGATCTCCGGATGGGACTCATGCCTGCTGATCACCTGAACCTGAACCAGACCACCCGCGCCCACCATGCCCAGACAGCGGTAGCACAGCCGAAGGAGACGGCCGACGGCGTGCTCGCGGTCTTGGCCGGCGTACCCCCCGACCAGGTCGTCGCCAGGCTCGACATGACCGCCGCCGCCCTCGCCGACGCGATCGAGACCTATCAGCAGGCCGGACATGCCGCGCTGGAAGCCCAGGCGGCCACCCGCGACTGGTACCAGCTCCACGTCCACTTCGCTGACTGGGCCGCCGCCGAGAACACCGCAGCCACCAGCCTCGGCCCGCGGTTGCAACGCCTCCAGGACACCGGCGTGATCGCCGCGTGGTGGTTCATCCGCAAAGCCCCCTGCTGGCGGCTGCGCATCAAGCCCAGCCACGACGTCGAACGCGCCTATATGGAGACTTCTGTCAACTCCCTCCTGGACGGACTCACCACAGTCGGTCTGATCTCACGTTGGCGACAGACTCTTTACGAACCGGAGGCCGTCGCATTCGGCGGCCGAATGGGGATGGACATCGCGCACGACTTGTTCTGCTCCGACAGCACCAAAATCCTGGCCTACCTGCGCCGACAGGAGCCCACACTCGGCCGCCGAGAGCTGTCGGTACTGCTGTGCAGCGCCCTATTCCGCGCCGCCGGACAAGAATGGTTCGAGTGCGGCGATATCTGGCACCGCGTGACACGATTACGGCCGATTCCCGCCGACACCCCCACCAACCGACTCACCGAGCTGGTGGAAAGCCTTCGCACACTCCTGGCCTACGACGCTCATCCCACCGGCGCACTGTTCGGCACGGACGGCCCGCTGGCCTTCGCCGCGTCCTGGGCCGCCGCGTTCCACCATGCCGGTCAAGCACTGGCCGCAGCGGCCCACGAAGGAGCGCTGGAGCGGGGAACGCGCAACGTCCTCGCTCACCACGTCATCTTTCACTGGAATCGGATCGGCCTGCCCGCCACAACACAAAGCATCCTCGCCCAAGCCGCCAAAACCACCATCCTCAGTAGTTGATTATTCCGGAATGGGGAAGTCGACTGACGACCGCACTCTGCGTGGGTACTGAGTGGGACTGAACCTCCCCATCATATGTGGGCACAGGCCATGGCAAAACGACGGCCACCCCCCGCCACCCGCTACCGATGCCACCACAACCTCGGGCTCCCCCCACCGATCGCCCACACCAGAAGCCGTGGCCACTTCAGTCTTCACCGGCCTGTTCTTCCGCGCCGAGATCGCCGCCTACTACCAAGCTCATGGGCTTCCCCTTCCTTCTGGACTTCTTCCGCAACCCTGGGCAACATGAGGCACCGTGGGGCACGCTGTTTCGGAAGATCTCCTGTGCGGTGGCGTAAGTACACGGTGAAGCCGACTACAACGGCCACTACGGGATCAGAGAACTCTGCGACATCTGCCCCAAGACCCCAGGGCCAATTCAAGTTCACTCGATGTCTTGATTTTGTCACGCTAGGTAGCAAGGAAGGGAAGTGCTCGGTTTCGATCCCAGCAGATACGCTCCGTCGTTTCTTTAATGCACTCCACCCCGTTCAATCGAAGTAGTCCCAGCGCTAAATTCCGGAGCGTCGCGATAGTGTGCGCACCGTTTCCTGTGTACGTTTGATTGGCATCTTCCTTCCATGTGGTGTCACGCACATAGTGACTCTTGTTCTCAATTCTCCAGTGCCCGCGGGTATGGGCGTTCACCTCGGCGGCGCTACTCTGATCACGGGGGCTACTG
>JBOHHD010000537.1:0-4427 GCA_050700515.1 Pseudonocardiaceae bacterium | reverse complement strand
GACTTTGACGTCGTGTGGTTCGGTGCCAGAAAGGATCTCAGCAGCCAGGTCGTGCACCGGGGCGGTCAGGGCGAAACGATTCGTGAAGTAGGTATCGAAGTGTCCCGGCGCAGTGCGGTAAATCAGTAGTGCGACCTCGAAGAACACACAACCGGTGATCGGCGTATCGGCCTCGATGTCTTCGAACAGTTCGCAGTGCGTGCCGTCGGAGAGGGGCAGGAACAGGTTCGCGCCGCGGCGGCGGAGCCGGTTTGCCAGTCGGGAGTTGGTCATCTTGCCGAATAGGGCGACCACAATGGAACGGACGATCGGGCTCGACTCGCAGATCAGGAACATCGGCGCGCTGCCGAAAGTGCGCGCCAGGAAGCTGCGGTAGGCGCGCGGGGTGAGTCGGATGAGAACATGGTCGTCGTCCATCATCGGGGTCAAGAGCGGTGAGCGGGACTGCCGATGGGTCAGCGTCTGCAGTAGGGCGGCGCCGATGGCCGTCCCGGTGTCCTGATCTATGTCCAAATCCCGGTCCAGGTGGATATGGCCGCATTCGAGACTGACCAGCTCTGGACCGGTATAGGCCATGATCAGTTCACAGGCACGCTGCGCCAGTTCCGCGGGTCTCATCCCGGCGTCCACAATGGGGACGGTGAGAGTTGTGGCAGTCACGCCGGAGGTAACCTCGGTGATAGTGGCGGACATCGGCTTGACGACTTGGATCTGGTAAGCCTCGGCGCCCACCTGGATCGACAGCGGGGCATCCTCGATGACCTGTGTAGTTGTGGGCAATGCTTGAGCAACGCAAGCGACCACGTCGGAGTCGGTCGGGCACACTCCGGGCTGGTAGGTCCACTGGGTGACGGTGATTCCGGTGCGGGAGTCGGCCGCGACCACGGCCAACTCGACAGGCAGAGTCAGCTGCTGTTCGTGGCAGTGCGCCCACAACGCGAGTGCGGCCTCAGTGGGGGTCAAATAGGCCAGCAACATAGACAGCTCGTAACGGAACTGGCGCCGAATACGGCGACGGGCACAGTGCACTGCAATCCAGTAGTCGGGGTCGGCTGCTGGTGTCGCAGTGGTGATGTTCACGCTGGCATCGGATTCGTCGGGCAGTGCCGGTCGCAGCCGCGCAATGGGAAGGCTTCGACCACGCTGGGCCAGCCGGGAGCGTACCACCACGATGAGCTCGGAGAGCACCTTGAGCGAATCGGGTAACCGCTGCGAACCACGCAACCTGCGTAGCGCGTGCTCGACCTGAGTGTCACCGAGGCCGAGCTGACCGATGTCGACGATCCGGGAGAAGTGCACGATTTCTTGTTGGACCTCACTAACCTCCGCTGGCAGCGTGGCCGTACCGTGTTCGAGGAACGCCGCCGTCAGATCCACCACGTCAACGTCGTCACCAGCCGTTGTCAGCGCACTCAGGAACTGCATGGGCACGTCGGCCCCGTGCAGTGCGACCAGCACCACCAGGCGCTGCAACAGCCGCTCGAAGGCACCTGTCAATGCCTGCGAGGTCAGCGCGGCGGTGGTCACATGGTCAAGCGCCGAGTAGGCGCCGAGCAGATCACGGCTAAGGTTGGTCTGCTTCCGGTAGCTGCTGGTGAGGATCATCACCGGTCCCCTCTCGGATCGTCCTGAGCGTCAGCGAACAGGACGGGTACGAGTGGGAGAAGAGCGCTCTGTATTGAATCGAATCCAATCTGGCGGGCATTCTCGATGGGGGTGACTACGTGGTTGGATTCTGGACGTGGAGGGGCATGACATGGCACGCAAGCGGCTTCGCCCGGTAGTCAACACCGCGCTGGAATGCAAGATCAGTGCAGCTGGATGGACCCTGGCCGCAGTCGCGGAGGCAATCGACGCGGTCGGCGCTGAGAACAACCTCACGCTCACCTACGGCGCTGCGGCAGTGGCGCACTGGCTGAACGGCGTTGCCCCACGAGTCGACACGCGGCCGATAGCGGTCGAGGCGTTCGCGCGGCGACTGGGTCTGCCCGAGCTCACCGCAACAGATCTTGGCTGGCCCGCACCCGGGACGGGGGAGGCCCAGGCAGACCCATGGCAGGGAGATTCTGTGGTGTGGTTGTCCCGCCTGGGAAGGAACGACATGCTGGATCGGCGTAACGCACTGGTCAGCGGCCTATACTCGCTAGCCGCCCTGACGATCCCGGCTACCCTGGAAGGCATCCTCAGGCGCAGCGGGCCCGCCCGCCGAGGCGGGCCCGGCGATGTGGCCCGCATTCGCGAGACGACTCGGCAGTTCTCCGACCTCGACGACCGTTACGGCGGGGGTCATGCCCGCACCGCTGTCGCTGCCTACCTCGTCAACGACGTGGTCCCCCTGCTCCGTGGCACCACCGGCCGAGCCCGCCCAGCTCTGTTCCGGGCGGCCTGCCAGCTGACGTACCTGGCCGGGTGGATGGCAGTAGACGGCGGAGCCAACGGACTCGGGCAGAGGTACTACATCCAGGCCGTGCGCCTGGCAGGCGAGGCAGTAGACCCGCTCATGCGCGCCACCGTCCTGCGCGCGCTGGCTGTTCAGGCCATCGAACTCGGCCACGCCACTGCGGCACTCGACCTGGCTGAAGCCGCCATCGCCAGCCTCCGGACCGGCTGTCCGGCCCGCACCCAGGCCTGGATCACCGGTGTCCACGCTGAGGCCCTGGCCGCCACACACGACGGGTGGCTGGCCCGCCGGGCGCTGTATCGTGCTGAACGGGACCTGGAACGTGCCGACTCCCAGCCCGGCAGCGAATGGATCGGAAACTACCGGCGCGAATCGCTTGACCACCAGACCGGAATGGCCCTCCTCCATCTCGGTGATCTCGAGCAGGCCGAAGCCCACCTGAGCGCTTCGGCTGGCTCACGGCAGATCACCGAACGGCGATCGCGTGCCCTGATCGGCGCGCGGCTGGCAGTGGTCCAGCACCGCCGAGGGCGCCGCGACGCCGCCGGGCACACCATGGCTCAGATCGCCGACGACGTCGTCAGCGTGGAGTCGGCCCGGGTGCGCCGCGAGCTCCGCACACTCCCCGTTGATCTCCTGCGTGGCGCCCTGCCGCCCTCCCGAGATGGCGCGGGCGCTCACGTTAAGATCGACCGGTGACCGCACCGGCCCCCTCGCGCACCCCCACCATCGCCACCGCAGTGCGCCCTTCATGGGACGAAATGCCCCCAGCACTGCGCGACGGGCTCGCCGACCGGCTCGGCCCCATCACCTCCGCGCAGACCCAGACCGGCGGGTTTACTCCCGGCCTGGCCGTGCGGCTGCGGCTGGCCAGCGGCGAGCGGCTGTTCACCAAAGGCATCCCGGCCGATCACGTGCTGGCGGACAAGTACCGCGCCGAGGCCGCCACCGCCCGCCAACTCCCCGAGACCACACCAACCCCGAGGTTGCACTGGAACGCCGACATCGCGGGTTGGGTCGTGCTCGCCTTCGACGACATCGACGGCAGACACCCGCGGCTAGGTCCAGGTTCCCCGGACGTTGGCGCGGTGGTCACCACCATCGCGCACCTCGCCGACGTGCTCAGTCCCTGCCCGGTCGCTGACGCGCCCCCCGCCACCGTCGAACTCGCTGACCTCGTGCACGGCTGGAGCGAACTCGCCACCGCACCTCCGGCCGATCTGGACGACTGGACCCGCCGCCACCTCGACGACTTGGCGGCACTGGAGACCTGCTGGCTGGGCGCAGCCGAGGGCACCACACTGTTGCATGGCGACATCAACCAATCGAACCTGCTCATCGACGGTGCCGGAAAAGTGGCCCTGATCGACTGGGCCCAGCCAGTGTGTGGCGCCGCCTGGATCGACGTCGCCGATCTGGTCCCGCACCTCATCGTCGCCGGGCACTCGCCCGCCTCGGCTGAACAGGCCCTCGCCGACATACCCACCTGGCGTGACACCGACCCCGCCATGATCACCAGCTACGCCACTGCCTTCGCCGGCTACTGGGCACGCAACTCCCGGCGCCCCGCCCCACCCGGCGTCCCCCACCTGCGCGCCCACCAAGCCCGAGCAGCCAGCGCCGCTACCACCTGGGTGGCACACCGCACCAAGTGGTGGTAAATGCCCGACGACCACGCCGCACTGGCGACGCTCGACACCGGAGCCCGCACCGGCCCGGACCCCGACGTCTACGGAGCATGACGCAGATCCACGCTTCGACAGGCGGCTCGGGTGGATTCTTCCGATGGCGTGCGTAGCAGGCGTCCACGTCGGCGATGATCTGACGGATACCGGCCTCGCTCAGCCCTTCCCAGAAACGGCTCACCGACCACAGGAAGCAACACCACGCAAGGTCCCTCGAGCTAGCGACCGCCGTAACTCACCCATCGTGCCGCCACAGCGCCTCCGCGTACCGCCGGACGAGCGGCTCCAGGTAATCCACCTGCGGCACAGCGAGGCATGCCAAGTCGGCCGCGGAGCGTACG
>JBOHHD010000536.1:0-1911 GCA_050700515.1 Pseudonocardiaceae bacterium | reverse complement strand
GCCGTCGATCGCGGCATCGTCGCCCACGCCTGGCCCCTGGGTATCCCGACGACCCTCGAGGAGGGGAGCTTCGCCTACCTCACGCTGCGCCCGATCACTCCCGATAGGAAGCGGTTCGAGTTCGGGGCCTACGGGCACGGACCGGCCGCCCGGAAACTCGCCCACCAGATGATCCAGCACATCCGGTCCTGGGACGGCACCAGCCTGAACGCGCGAATCGAGGCCCACCCGGTCGGCACCTCGGATGATCAGTTCCCCGAGAGTGCTCTTGTCATCACCAAGAGATACACCCGGGTCGCGATCTCCTGGCCTCGGTGAAATCGTGCCCATCCAGAGCAAGACACTCGAAACACCACTACCAAACGAGGAGAATTCGTATGTCAGTCCAGAGACACGCAGCCGAAATAGATCGAACGGCTGTGGATTCGGAGTTCGAGCTCGACCTCAGCATTGTCGAGTCCGGCCGGGTGGTCACCGATCTGCTGCGGTCCACCAGCGATAACTGCGGGCAAACGGACGAGAGCGCGTGCGTCACCTGTTTCAACTGAACCTGACCCTGATGACCCGGTACCGGGCTCGACTGGGTTCGGTACCGGAGTTTTCCCCATGGTATTGGGCGTGGTGTGGTGTACCGGTGTGTTGATGCCGTCGTGGTGCGCCTGGCCGCCCATCCAGCCGAGTTGATCATGCCGCCCTGGCCGGATCTGACCGGCAGGACGGGTGAGCATGTGGCCCAGTGGCGTCGCTGGCTGGTGCAGGTGTGGGCGCAGGAAGCGATCGCGGCCACTATCGAGGTGGCCAGTCCGATGCTGGCTTGCCGGGTCGGGCAGGTGTGCGACGGGCATGAGCAGCGGGCGCATCAGGTGCGGCGGGTGGTGGTGTCGGTGGTGCGGTACCTGCTGCGGGCAACGAGCCGGGCGACGCCGTTCGGTCTGTTCGCCGGGGTGGCACCGGCCCGGTTTGGTCCCGAACTCCAGCTGCGCTACGGCGGGGAACACGGGGCCGTGGCGCGGGTGGATACCGAGTGGCTGGTGGGGGCGATCACACGCCTGGAGCGGTGCGCCGAGCTGAGGCGCCGTCTGCGGGTCATGGCGAACAATCTGGCGTTCGTCCGCGACGGCAGGCTCGTGGTGGGCTGCCAACGTCGGTCCGGTGGGCCGAGCCGGACGGAGCCGGCGGAGGTGTCGGTGCGGCACACCAGGGCCGTCGAGACCGTGATCCAGGCCGCGTGCCTACCGATCTGCGTCGCTGATCTGGTCGGCAAGCTGACGGCCGAGTTCCCCGAGACACCGGAGTCGGTGGTCGAGGGCATGCTGGCCGAGCTGGTGGAGCAGGGGATTCTGGTCTCCGGTCTGCGTCCGCCCATGACCGTCACCGATCCGCTGGGTCATGTCGTCGAGGAGTTGGCCGCGGTGGGCGCCGATGCGGTGCCGCAGGTGGCGGAACTGTTCTGCGAGCTGCGCGACATCCACCGCGAGCTGTCCCGGCACAACCGGGCGTCCTCGCCCACCGAGTGGCGTGAGCGCAGAGCTGCCGCGTCGGCGAGAATGGCGGCCATCGTCACCAGCGAAAGGCCGGTCACGGTGGACCTCCGGGTCGGCTGCACCTTGGTCTTGCCGCAGGTGGTGGCGCGGGAAGCCGAAACCGCAGCGGCGGCGCTCACACACCTGACGCCGTATCCCGACGGACCTTTGAACTGGCGGGACTATCATGTCCGATTCCTTGATCGGTATGGGATCGGCGCTTTCGTCCCCGTCTCGGAGCTCTTGAACGTCGAGGCCGGACTCGGGTTTCCCGCCGGATACCGGGATTCACGCCGGGAACTTCCTGCGCCACGTCTGTCGGAGCGGGATATGCGGCTGTTCGCGTTGGCACAGACCGCCGCGATGAACCAGAGCACCGAGGTCGTTC
>JBOHHD010000535.1:0-3180 GCA_050700515.1 Pseudonocardiaceae bacterium | reverse complement strand
CCAACGCCAACGAACACTCCCCCCCACGCAACGACTGCACCGCCAAATGAACCGCCACCAACGACGACGAACACGCCGTATCCACCGTCAACGCCGGCCCCTCCAAACCCAACACATACGCCACCCGTCCCGACACCACACTGCCCGAGTTTCCGGTACCGAGGAATCCTTCGACGTCAGACGAAGAAACTCCCGCCTGGGAAAGGTAATCGTGGTACATCACTCCGGTGAACACGCCGATGTCGCTGCCGCGTAGCGAGGTGGGGTCGATGCCTGCTCGTTCGAAGACTTCCCAGGAGGTTTCCAGCAACAACCGCTGCTGCGGATCCATCGCCAACGCCTCACGCGGACTGATCCCGAAGAAATCCGCATCAAAACCAGCGACATCGTCAAGGAAAGCACCCTGACGCACATAACACTTACCCACCGCATCAGGATCCGCATCGAACAAACCCCCCAAATCCCACCCCCGATCCACCGGAAAACCCCCCACCGCATCCACCCCACCAACCACCAACCCCCACAAATCCTCCGGACCACCCACCCCACCCGGAAAACGACACCCCATCCCCACAATCGCCACCGGCTCATCGGCCACGACAGCAACCGGTGTCGCGACAGCTGCCGGTCGTTCCCCGAGCAGTCGATCGCCCAAGAACGTCGCGAGGGCAGCAGGAGTCGGATGGTCGAAGATCAGTGTTGCGGGAAGGCGCACACCAGCGACGGCAGCCAGCCGGTTGCGCAGTTCAACCGCGGTCAGCGAATCGTATCCGACGTCCTTGAACACCCGATGGGCCTCAATCGCCTTCCCGGCCGGAAATCCGAGGACAACTGACGCTTCGGTGCGCACCAGCTCCAGCAGTACGCGGTTTCTCTCCACCACGGGCAGCTCGGCCAGCTGCCGCGCAAGGGAACCGTCCTGGACGACTCCGGGTCGGGCAGCCGGGCGAATTTTCCGTGCCACGCCTCGCAGCAGAGGGTGGGCGGCACCGGAAATATCCAGGTGGGCGGGAACGAGCGCTGGTTGCCCGGTGCGCAGCGCGTTGTCGAACAGAGCCATGCCCTCGACCGCCGACAACGCCCGCACCCCCGCACTCGCCAAACGACTGCGATCAACCCCCGACAACCCCCCCGTCAACCCACTAACCGACTCCCACAACCCCCACGCCAACGACGTCGCCACCAACCCCTCACCATGACGCCAACGAGCCAAACCATCCAAAAAAGCATTCGCAGCAGCATAATTACCCTGCCCAGGTGTACCGAACACGCCGGCCCCTGAGGAGAACAACACGAACATCGCCAGGTCGATGTCCCGGGTCAATTCATGCAGGTTGAGCGCGCCATCGACTTTCGGACCGAACACCCTATCCAACCGCTCCGGAGTCAATGCCGATATCACCCCGTCATCGAGCACCCCCGCGGCATGCACCACCCCAGTCAACGGATGCTCCACCGGAATCGCCTCCAACACCGCAGCCAAGGCATCACGATCGGCCACATCACAGGCCACCACCTCAACCTCGGCCCCCGCCACCTCCACCACCCCACCACCACGACTCACCAACACCAACCGCCGCACCCCGTACTCCGCCACCAAATGACGCGCCAAAACCATCCCCAACGCACCCGTACCACCCGTAATCAACACCGTGCCCGCAGGATCCAACCGACCCGACGACACAACCGTGGTATCAGTAACCCGCGCGAGTCTCGGCGTGGATATCACCCCGCCTCGCACGGCTACCTGTGGCTCATCTCCCGCCGCGATTGCCGAAAGCACAGATCTGGACGCCTTGTCATCGTCCATGTCCACCAGTACGATTCGGCCCGGCTCCTCCGACTGCGCCGACCGCACCAACCCCCACACCGCAGCACCAGTCGGATCGTCAGCGCAGTACCCCGCAGCGTTTCGGGTCACCACCAGCAGCCGAGATGATTCCCACCGTTCATCGGCTACAAACGCTTGCAAGACCGCCAAAACCCGTGACGTGAGACCACGAACGCTCGACGTGCCATGGGCCTCGAGCACGAGCGTGCTCGGCATCGAGCCGCTGGCCTCGGCCAGCGACCTGACATCGTCGGCGGTGCACACGGCGACCAAATCCAGAGAACTCTGAGCGAACGGCGCGGTGGTTTCGGTCCAGTCAATGCGGAACAAGGAGCCGGACACGCTGTTCTTGCCCGGCGTCAACTCGGCGACGGCGATCGAGCGGAAGACCAGTGAGGTCAGCGAGGCCACGAGTTGTCCGGACTGGTCGGACATCTTCAGCGATACGACTCCGGGACGCTTGAGCACAGCACGTACTCGCAACGCGGAGGCCCCTGATGCATGGAGCACGAATCCGTTCCAGGAAAACGGCAGGAGAACCTGGCCTTCGTCGGGTTGAGCGCCTTGCGCGACACCGAGCGCGGTGGCGTGGAGGGCGGCGTCAAGGAGTGCGGGGTGAAGGCCGAATCCAGTGTCACGCTCACTCTCCGGAAGCGCTACCTCGGCAAAGATCTCTTCACCCCGCGTCCATACCGCCTGCAGGCCCTGGAAAGTCGGCCCGTACTCGTATCCCGCCGCTGCCTGACGCGCATAGAAACCATCAAGCCCTACCGCTACCGCATCCCGGGGCGGCCACTCCCCGAATTCATCCCCATCCACCGCCGGTATGTCCGCTGACACCGTGCCCGACACATGGCGAGTCCACGACCCCTCTCCTTCCGGCCGTGAGTACCCGCTGAACGCACCTGCGTCCCCCACCCGCAGTTGTAGCTGAATCGCGTCGCTGTCCGACAGCACCAGCGGAGCCTCGATGACCAATTCCTCCACCACCGGGCTTCCGACCTCATCACCGGCCCGGATGGCCAATTCCACCCACCCGGTACCCGGAAACACCGTCGCACCCGATACCAAGTGGTCGGCCAGCCACGGATGCGCCGACACCGACACACTCCCGGTCAACACCACATCCTCGTCACCTGCCAAACCGACCACCGCCCCCAGCAATGGATGGTCCGCCGCCGCGAGACCCGCCGCGGTCACATCTCCAGCCGGACGCGAGACGTCCAGCCAGTAGCGTTGGCGTTGGAAGGGGTAGGTGGGGAGGTCTATTTGGTGGACGTCGATGCCGTCCCATATCGATGCCCAGTTGACGGGTATTCCTCGGATGTGGAGTTCGGCGGCTGAGGTCA
>JBOHHD010000534.1:0-7101 GCA_050700515.1 Pseudonocardiaceae bacterium | reverse complement strand
ACGCCGTCGGTATCCGTGTCTTCGTCGATAGGGTTCGATCGAAGTTTGTGTGTTCTTCGCATTGCGATTCAACACTTGTTCGTGGCGACCATGCCTTTGCTGTCAGCGCCACTACCCCAAGTCCGATGGTTCCTCCCACCAGGGTGTCGCTTATGTAATGCTTCCCTTCTTTGACGAGCGAAGAGTGCGCGAGCAGTGCCATCGTTCCTAGCGGTATGAAAGCGATCGGCGCCTCCAGCGACGCCCCAAATACATAAGCCACCTCCGCCGCGGCGTGTCCCGAGGGGAACGCCCCCCTGGCGACTTGGGGCTTTCGGGGCCAACGATGACGGGGCTGAGCACGTCCGAACAGAGACTTCGGCAGGTTACCGGCTCCGGCTCCGAGAAGGTAACACACGAATCCTCGTAACGCCGCTCGCCTTCCCTTTGGCCCTCCTGTCGCCACCATGACGGCAGTGACCAGCACCCAGATGAGGGGTCGTCTTGTTATGGCACCGAGGCGAGCTGATGTCTCGGGGACTACTTTTTGCGATAGTGGATTACCTTTCATTCGACCCCTTTCCCGGGTGCACCTCGCTGATGTTATAGTGCAGTGATTCAATGCGGGTCACTCTTGTATTGCCCTGCTCGGATGATTCCCGCCGCCGGTAGCCGTCAAACATCCGAAGGTGAGGCGGGAACAGGATTTGCCATCGCAGTGGGGGTGACGGCGAGGGACTACCTGCTGGGTAGGCAGTTCGGGCAGTCGTTGAGGAGCTAAATCCCTGGTATCCATCTGAACGATCAGCTCGTCGGCGGGCTGGGTGCGGGTGTCGGTGAGGGGTTGGGTGCCGGACCAGGAGAGGGGCTGGCTGTTCGGCTGGGCGAGGGGCTGGGTGTGGTCGGGCTGGGGGAGGGGGTCGCCGTCGGATCAGGTGAGGGGCCGGGGGCCGGACTGGGTGACCGGGTCGGGCTGACCGGGGAACTGGGTGTCGGGCCGGGCGCGAGGCTGGGCCTTGGGCTAGGTGAGGGGCTCGACCTCGGACGGGGCAAGGGGCTGGGGCTCGGACCAGCCAGACTGGGCACTGAGCTGGGAGCGAGGAGCGGAGCCAGGACGGGGGCGCTCCCCGTGGTGCTTTCTGCTGGGGGAGCGGGCTGAGGTGCTTGCTGGTTCTGTCCGGCGCCGGGCGTTGTGCTCGGTGGGCCGACTTCCGACCCTGCGGTGTTGTTCCCGTTGTAGATCAGAGTGGCTACCACCATCATGACGCCGGCCACAAGCAACGAGGCTGCCACGAAGATGACGGCGGCCGCAGAGCGCGATGGCCGTTTGACGCCCTCGGTCGCCGGCCCCGGGGCCGGGGCACCGCCGGCCAGGGCAACCGTTGCCGGAGGAATGCTGATTCTCCGAGGTGGCGCTGTTGCGGCAGAGGAAACGGAAGCCGGCAAAGGGAGGACGTTGGTGGTCCCCGGGGTACGGGGGGAGGGGAGAAGCGGGTGGGTCGTGGGAATTGTGGCGGCCGTGGCGAGCGCCTCTTGAGCCTGTCGCATGGTGGGTCGGCGCGACAGGTCACGCTCGAGCAGCCGAGCCAGCACGGGAGTGAGCGGACCGGACTGCTTTGGTGGGGTGATCTCGCTGTTGCCGATCCGGAAGAGCAGGGCGAGGGCGTTGTCGTCGAGTCCGAAGGGCGGAGTCCCCTCGGCCGCGGCATAGAGGGTGGCACCCAAGGAGAACACATCCGCCGCGAATCCGGCCTCCTGGCCCCGGGCCACTTCCGGAGCGAGATAGGCCGGGATGCCCCCCAGAACGCCTGTGGCGGTTTCGGTACCGTCTCCGACTGCACGGGAGATGCCGAAGTCGGTGATCTTCGCGGTACCGTCCTCGGTGAGGAGTACGTTGCCGGGCTTGATGTCGCGGTGCACGATTCCTGCCTCATGGGCGGCGACCAGGGCGGCAGCGATCTGGCTACCGATCCGGGCCACCTGCGCCGGGGGTAACGGACCCCGCTCGGCCAACACGGTGGACAGCCTCTCGGAAGGCAGATACTCCATGATCAGGTATGCCGTGCCGTCATGCTCGGCCACGTTGTAGACGGCGATCGCATGGGGATGATGTAACCGCGCGGTGATGCGACCCTCGCGCAGCGCCCAGCGGCTGGCCTTCTCGGCCTCGAGGTCACTCATGCCGGCCTGCAGTAGTTGCTTGACCGCCACGACGCGGTCCAGACGCTCGTCGTGGGCCTTCCACACCACGCCCCTCGCGCCAGTGCCTACTCGCGAGATCAGTCGGTAGCGCCTGGCCAGTAACTCTCCCGCTTTGATCACGACGCATCCTCCTGGGCAGTGGATGTGTGTGGCTTGCCGCCGCGGTGACCCCCTGCTCACCAGTTCATTACCCCCTGAGGTGAATTGCAAACACATTGAGTGACGGTGGTGACGAATTCACAGCGTCCTGTATGCGGCAGCCTGACCCTGAGGGCGGCGAAGCCTGGTTCAGGGGAACCTCAGGGGTCGCATCCGATACGCGTCGGCACTCGGCGTTGCTACCGTCGGCGATGTGGCACTCATCGCGACCGAGTCGCTCACCAAGATCTATGGCGATCGGGTAACCGCGCTGGCGGACCTGACCGTCAGCGTCGAGCCGGGCATCGTCGGACTGGTCGGCGCCAATGGCGCAGGCAAGTCGACGCTACTCAAGATTCTGCTGGGCCTGCTCGCCCCAACGGGTGGCCGGGCCCAGGTGCTCGACCTCGACCCCACCACCGAGGCCGCATCGGTGCGCTCCCGGGTCGGTTACATGCCCGAGCACGACTGCCTTCCGCCGGACCTCACGGCCGCCGAGCTCGTCACCCATCTGGGAAGGATGAGTGGCCTGCCGCGTACCGCCGCCCGCGAGCGCGCATCCGAGGCGCTGCGCCACGTCGGGCTCTACGAGGAGCGCTATCGGCAGGTCGGTGGCTACTCCACCGGCATGAAGCAGCGGGTCAAGCTCGCGCAGACGCTGGTCCATGACCCCGACCTACTGCTGCTCGACGAGCCGACCAACGGACTCGACCCCGCGGGCCGCGATGCCATGCTCGCCCTGATCCATCGGATCGGCACCGAATTCGGCATCTCGGTGGTCGTCTGTTCCCACCTGCTCGGCGAGGTGGAACGGATCTGCGACCACCTGATCGCCATCGACGGCGGCAGGCTACTGCGCTCGGACCGTCTCTCGGCGATGACCACCACCACCGACGTGCTCGCCATCGAGGTCAGCGAGGGCGTCGACGAGCTCGCGGCGCGACTGGAGCTGCTCGAGCTCACCGCGCGGCGGGATGGCCGGCTGCTGATCGTCCCCTTGACCGACGAGGCCACCTACGACCGGATCCTCGCCGCGGTCGCCGAGCTCGACCTGCCGCTGCACCGCCTCGATCAGCGACGCCACCGCGTCGCCGAACTCTTCGCCCAGGAGGAGGCGACCCATGCCTGACACCGCTGCCGGCGTCATCCACGACATCGGCTACCAGCCCTATGACGGGCAGCGGTTGGGCCGAGGGGCGGTGCTCGGCGCGCTGTACGTGCACGGGCTGCGCACCGCGTTCGGGCTCGGCCGCACCGCGAAGGCCAAGATCTTCCCATGGTTCGTGGTCGGTGTCGTCGGGGTGGCCGCCGCGGTGCTCGGCGTGGTCCGTGCCCAGTTCGGCCCGGAGGTCGACGAGGCCACCGGCGGATACATCGGCTTCGCCGACACCATGAGCTGGTTGGTGATCTTCTTCGTCGCGGTCGTCGGTCCGGAGCTGGTTTCCCGCGACCTGCGCAGCGGGGTGCTGCCGCTGTACTTCTCGCGCCCCCTGCGCTGCGGTGACTACCCGGTGGCCAAGCTCGCCGCGCTCGCGTCCGCGGTGTGGCTGCTGCTCGGCGCGCCGCAGCTGCTCATGTTCACGATCGCCGCCGTCTCGGCAGATGGCCCGGCCGCGGTGTGGACCGAGATCGGTGACGTGGCGCCGGGCCTGCTCTATGCCGCGATCTGGGCGGTGGTCTTCGCCGCGATCGGGCTGCTGGTCGCCTCGCTCACCGGCAAGCGCGCCTTCGCCGCCGGCGGCATCGTCGCGGTCTTCCTGATGAGTGCCCCGGTCGTCGCCGTGCTGGCGGTGCTGCCCTCCACGACGGCGAACGAACTCGCCGGCCTGGCCAGCCCGGTCAGCCTGGTGCAGGGCGTTCGGATGTGGCTGTTCGGTGCAGCCCAGAACGAGGAGGGTCTGGGCATCGGGGACTTCGGCCCGCTCTATGGTGCGGTCGCCATCGCCCTGGTCGCCGCCTGTTTCGCACTCCTGATCGTCCGCTACCGGAAGGTGGCCCGCTCATGACAACCACCGGCGCACTCCGTTCGGCGGAGCCGACAGCGCCCACCGAGGGATCCACAGTGGATCTGCGGGGAGTGTCACGCTGGTACGGCAACGTGGTGGCGGTCAACGACGTGACTATGACATTACGCCCGGGCGTCACCGGCCTGCTCGGCCCCAACGGGGCGGGCAAGACCACCGTCCTGCACATGATGGCCGGTTTCCTCGCCCCGTCCCGGGGAACGGTGCACGTCGCCGGGGTTCCTGCGTGGCGCAATCCGGACGTCTACCGGACGCTGGGGCTGGTCAGCGAGCGCGAGGCGGTGCACGCGTTCCTCACCGGGTGGGAATTCGTGCTCGCCGCCGCACGCCTGCACAGACTGTCGGCCCCCCGCGCCGCCGCCCGCCGGGCACTCGACCTCGTCGAGCTGGCCGAGGCGCAGGACCGCCGGATCGGCACCTACTCCAAGGGCATGCGCCAGCGCGCCCGGCTGGCCGCGGCGCTGGTGCACGACCCGCAGGTGCTGCTGCTCGACGAACCGTTCAACGGGCTGGACCCGCGCCAGCGAATGCACATGATGGACCTGCTGCACCGCCTCGGCGCCGAGGGCCGCACGATCCTGTTCAGCTCGCACATCCTCGAGGAGATCGAGCAGGTGTCCGGCACCGTGCAGGTGATCGTCGCGGGCCGGCTCGCCGCATCCGGGGACTACCGCGCCATCCGGCGGCTGATGTCCCACCGGCCGCACGTCTTCGCGGTGCAGTCCACCGACGACCGGGCGCTCGCGGTGGCCCTGATGGCGCAGGAGTCCGTCACCGCCGTGGAACTCGACGGCGCGGGACTCACCGTTCGCGCCGGGGACTACGGCCGCTTCACCCGCGCCCTGCCGCGGATCGCGCTGGCCGAGGGAATTCGGGTGCGCCGCCTGATCCCGTCCGACGAGTCCCTGGAAAAGGTCTTCTCCTACCTGGTGGAGGAATCGTGACGACCATCGCCGGCCTCACCGCTCGCGGGTTGCTCGGCCGCCGCCGGTTCCTGCTGCTCCTGCCGGCGCCGCTGCTCGTGGTGGGCCTGGCGCTGCTGAGCCACTCCTTCGGCGTCGACCCCGAGCTGTGGGGCCCACCCGTACTGGTCGGTCTGGGTCTCGTGGTGGTGCTGCCGGTGGTGGCGTTGGTCGTGGGCACCGGCGTGCTGGGCTCGGAGATCGACGACGGCACGGTGGTGCACATCCTGGCCACTCCGATACCGCGATGGCAGATCATCGTGCCGAAGCTGGCGGTGGCGGCCGGTGTCACGACGATCACCGCCGCCCTACCACTGGCCGTCGCGGGTGTGCTCGCCGACTCCGCCCGGCTCGGTCTGGCCCTGGCCGCCGGCTGCGCGGTAGGCGCGCTCGCGTACTGCGCACTGTTTCTCGCCCTGAGCCTGCTGACCCGGCGGCCAGTGTTGCTCGGCCTGGTGTACGTGCTGGTCTGGGAAGGGTTGCTGGGCAACCTCGTGCCTGGCGCGCGGGTGCTGTCGATCCAGCAGTACACGGTTGCCATCGCCGATGCCATCGCGTCTACCCCCCTGCTGGACGGGCGCGTCGTACTGCCCATCGTGGTGGTGACGAGCGCGGTCATCACCGTCGCCGCCACGGCACTGGCGATCGACCGGCTCCGGTCATTCAGCCTGGCTGGCGAGACCAGCTGAAATACGTCGAGGTGATCCGATGGACAAGCGCCGCTTTACGTCCGCGCTCGGCAAGTACCTGGTCAACCCGATCGTCAAGGCAACCGTTGCCCTCCGGCTGGCGCCGCCGAGCTACGCGATCATCGAAACGACTGGTCGCAAGTCTGGCCAGCCCCGCAGGACTCCGGTCGGAAACGGGCTGGACGGCAACACGTTCTGGCTGGTCGCCGAGCATGGTCGCCACGCGCACTACGTGCGCAACATCGAAGCCAATCCGCGGGTACGCGTGCAGGTCCGGGGCACGTGGCGCTCCGGCATGGCGCATCCCCTTCCCCACGACGATCCTCGGGAGCGCCTTCGGAAGATCGGCCTACGTTTCAATGGCGCTGTCGTGCAGGTTATGGGCACTGAGCTGCTCACGATCCGCATCGACCTCGACCCCTAGCGGCTCGTTTATCGCTTGTCACGCATCGCCCGCACAGGCCGAGTGGGATCGTGCGGCACCTGCTTTATGGGCATGTACGGGTGAGCCTCAAAACATCCGAAAAAGCTCAATACTATGTTCGCTGGCGCACTGGCCGGTTGAAGCCGATGTCGCCGCACCTGTTCATGTCCCGTCAATCCAGTTTTCGACGGTGAGCTCAGGAACACGCTGGAAGTGCCGTACATTGCGGGTCACGAGGATCAGGCCTCGGGCCAGCGCGATCGAGGCGATCCGCAGGTCGGGTTCGGTCAGTGGAGTGCCACTGCGCTCAAATGTTGCCTTCAATACGCCGAAGGTACGGGCGGCCAAGGTGTCGAACGGCAGCACGGTCTGCGCGCTCCGGATGACCTGTTCGACCCGCGCGGACAGCTCTTCGCGTCCAACACGCCGAGCGCCGTAGACCAGTTCACCGACCGTGATCGAGGTGGTGAACTGCTCCTGCGGCGCGACGGTGGCCAAGCGGCGGATGAGGTGTAGCGGTGGGGCCGGCTTGATCGTCGCGCTGAGGATATCGGTGTCGAAGCAGTATCCCTTCACGTCAGGTCCGGCGCCGGACGGTCAACTACCTGTCCTCGCGCAGCGATAATGTCGGCCATGTCCTCGTCGACGGTGTCCCAGTCGCCGGATAGGGCACCCGCGAAGGC
>JBOHHD010000533.1:0-2819 GCA_050700515.1 Pseudonocardiaceae bacterium | reverse complement strand
CAGCCGGACTGGACTGGTACGAGGCGGGGGACGTCTGGGCGCGGGTAGCCGACCACCGCGAACTACCCGAGCAGATCCCTGCCGACAGACTCCACACGCTGCAGACCGATCTGCGGCGGCTGATGAGCGTGGACACCGCCAGCCTCGTCCCCCACACGATCCATGGCCAACTGATGTTCGAGCGACACCCACGGCGCGGCAGCTTTGACCAGATGGAGCCGGCGAGCTGCCAGGAGTTCAACACCGCTGGATCGCACCTGTGGCTCGGTCACCGGCGCATCCTAGGCACCATCAACACCTGTGCCGTTGCCGATGTCCGACGGCACTGTGGGTTGGCGGGGCCGGGCGTCTGCCATCTCAGGCGCCACCCCGGACCACCAGATCACCGGCGAGGTGTTGTCCTACGTGGTGCGCCTGACCGAACCGCTGCCTGCGGGGGGCGAGCTTCCACCGTGTTCGAGGCGGGCGGTGTCCAGGGTGGACGTGCTTGGGTGATAAATCGCGTTGCCGCTTGTTCTTGTTCGTGTGTGTTCATGGTGGTCTCATGACGTCCCATAGTGGTGTCATGGTGGGTAAGAGTTGTGGTTGGTGGGGGGCGTGTGGGTGATTGGGTGGTTATGCTTCGCGCAATCGGTGGCACCAGAAAAAAAGGGTTTCGAGGAGGGGTGATGGCTCAACCGATGGTGGAGAACGGTGATCGTGTCTCGGATGCGTCGCGGCGGGTGTCGTCGGATCCGACGATGTTGAAGGTATTGCTGCGGGAGCGTCATTGGCAGAATTACGGCATGTTCACCCGGGCCTACCAGAACGCCGCCACAAGCCTGGACAAGCATCTGGCCCGGACGTATCCGAGTTTGTCGACCTTTCGACGGTGGTTGGCCGGGCAGGTCCAGGACCTGCCCCATGCCGGGCACTGCGCGGTCCTGGAGGCCATGCTGCCCGGCTGGAGCGCCGCGGAATTGTTCCAACCTCCTCACCGGTCCGAGGACATCGACGGGTCGATACCGTTGCCGGAGTTGTTGCGGCGTCGTTGCCTGCACCACTACCGCGAGTTCTGCCGGGCTTATGACCTCACCGCCGCGATGATCGACCCGAATCTCGTGGGCAGCCATCCCACCGAACCGCAGTTTCATCAGTGGATCGGCGGCCAGGTCTCTGGGCTGCCCCACCCGGGGCACTGTGCCGTGCTCGAAGCAATGTTCCCCGGTCACTCCGCCCGCGACCTGTTCGCGCTCACCGAATCTTCCGTGGCTGAACCCGCTGAACCCGCCGAACCGGCCAGTGCCCACCAGCCGGCCACAGCGATGCCAGCCGTCTTCAGCCGTGCAATCGGGGACGGAAACGGCGACACTGGGGTGGTCTGGGGTCGCCGACGCATCGTGGGTTGCGACGCGCGGGGCGTGCCCTTTCGCGAGGAGGTTCGCATGGCAGCCGACGAGTCCGCCCAGTTCCAGCGCTGGAGCGCCACCACCAACGTCGACGACACAGTCCTCGAACAAATGACCGCCGACGTCGCCGAACTCGCCCACAGCGAGCAGGTCGACCCACCCGCCCTCGTCTACGCCCGCTTGCTCGGCGCCCGCGACGACGTCTTCCGCCTGATCGCCGGACAGCAGCAACCCCGTCACACCATCGCTCTGTACAAGATCGCTAGCCAGATCACCGCCATGTTGGCCATGGTTACCTTCGACCTGGGCTACCCGGATGCGGCGAACACCCACGCTCGGACCGCCCTGCACTGCGTCGAGATGTCCGGCTACACCCCGATCCGGGTCGTCATCCGCTGGATCCAGTCCCTCGCCGCTTACTGGGCGGGCCGCTACGACGAGGCCGCTGAACTCATGGACGCCGCCCGGCCTGATGCCACCAGCGGCACCACCTTGCTGCGGCTGACCAGCCAACTGGCCCGGACCAACGCCGCTCGTCACCGACCCGACGAGGTCACCCGCGTCCTGGCCCTGGCCGAGACCGCACCTACCGAACGCACTCCCGATGAGCCCGGCGTTTTCGGCTTCGAGACTGTGATGGCCACCTACTACGCCAGCGAGGCCCACTGCGCCCTTGGCGGCACCGAGCATCTGGATACCGCGGTGGACTTGGCGCACACCGCCTTGGAGGAGTTGAGCGCTCAGACCCAGCCCAAGATCACGTATATCGCCAGCGCCCGGTTCGATCTCGCGCTCGCCTATTTGGGTAAAGGACAGTTGGAGGCGGTCGGTGAGCACCTGGCCCCGATCCTGGGGGCCACCGGTGCCGAGTACCGCACCGTGCCGGTCATCGGCCGGGCCCGCTCCTTGCACACCCTGCTCGCCGCGCGCACCGACCTGGCCTCCGGAACCTTGACCACCCTGCGCGATGACCTCGCCGGCTTCATCACCCACCCCGCACCTACCCCACCACACCTGGAACCAGGTGCCACCTGAACAACCGCAGGTGCGCGCCGAATCCGATCAGGCCGCGAACCAGGTCGAAACCCGACAGCGACGTGCGGGCCGCTGTCGTCCATCGCCTGATTCCCGTCCCGGTATGACATCGGGTGACCACTCCGACTTCTGGCTCGCTCGACCTCGAACGCGAGTTTCAACACTGGCACCTCCTTCCCCTGGACGTTGCCCTGGAAGAGATCCCACTCTCCGACGCCGAAGTGTCCGGCCTGGTGGACATCGACCTGGACGACGCGCTCGCGCTCGCCGACGGCAACACCGACACCATCCGCGCCCGCTACGCCACCCGGACCGACACCGGCCTTGTGTCCAGCGAAGCCACTCTGACCACGGCCGACTGGTGCCCAACCACCTCAAACTCGACCAGCTCTACCT
>JBOHHD010000532.1:0-10002 GCA_050700515.1 Pseudonocardiaceae bacterium | reverse complement strand
GCGTATAGGACACGAAGAAATCCCACCCGGCCCCATCCTCGGCGCTGTCGATCACCCGGTCAGGTTCCCATACGGGTGGCCCCGCCCGAAGGCCGACCACGTAGATCAGCAGGGGAAGATCCGAGTGAGAATCACCGTGTGGTCTGTTTCATTGATCGCGTACTCGACGATGCCGCCGCCTTCCGGAATGGGCACCGTGCGCCAGGGTTCCCCTGCTCAGCTACGTGACTGCCGGGAAGCCACGGATCCTGGGCGATGGCGACCGCTAGGGCGACGATCCTTGCGAACTGATCGCCCGGAAGTCTCGGGTCGGCGAGGGCGTCGGCGATGCCGTTGATGGTGCGCGGAACGCGAGGCGCAGCCTCCGGGGCGCGCGGGTGTTCGGGCTGCGCGATCACTGCTGTCTCCGATCTGTCGCCGATGGCGGCCAGTCTCCCCCCATCGGTGGCCTGGCAGTGGCGAGCTTCACCGAACTGCGAAAATTGACGTCAGCGTCGGGCTGGGCGGAATGAGCGTATCCACCCTGCACCGCATCGAGCGCGGACGTCGTGAGCTGCCCCTCTCTCTAAGGATCGTGGCACCACTTACTCCCGGGGTACCAATGAGCAGGCTAAAAGCATCTTAGAAGGATGCTAGCATCATGCCATGGGCAACGTGCAGGTAAAGGGAGTGCCTGAGGAGGTGCACGCCGAGCTGCGCCGCCGAGCGGGTGCGCGAGGGTGGACCGTCCGCGACTACCTCCTCGATCTGATCACCCGTGACCAGCAGCGCCCCACCCGCGAGGAATGGTTGGCGCGGCTGCACCAGTTGCCGCCGGTCGAGGCGAGTGGAGCTGAGCTGGTCCGAAAAGCCCGGCAAGAACGTGAGCGGCAGCTCGACTCTCCCGCACGGTGATCGTCGTCGATGCGGGCGCGGTACTGGAATTGTTGTTGCGCACATCCGCCGGTGCGCAGGTAGAGGATCTGTTCGACCGAGAAGAGGTGACCGCGCCGGATCTGGTCGACGCCGAAGTGTTCAGCGGCCTGATCCGGGCACACAAGAGTGGGCGCCTTTCCGAGGACGGGCTCAGCAGCCGGGTCGAGCTGCTGCGCGACGTGGATGTCGAACGGTATCCGGCCCGGGAACTCCTTTCGACGGCACAGTCCTGCGCGGTGGCGCTGAGCGGCTACGACACGCTCTACGCCGCACTGGCCACCGTGCTGCGATGCCCTTGCTCACCACAGACAGCCGGTTCGCCGCGACGGCGGTCGACCAGCTCGGCATCCCCACGATCTGCGTCCCGACCAGCGGCCGGCGCGCTCCGTAGCGGTGGGGAGAGGTCGGTTATGACCGTTCAGGTCGACCACGAGACATTTCTGCTCCTGCCTACGGCTTCTCCCGCGAGTAGCGACTGCTTCGGTGTAAGCCTCGGTGGTCTCGTCGTTTCGGTCGATCCCCAGTGCGCCGAGCACCTCGCGGATGGCCTCCAGTGCTGGATCGATCGCGCTATCCGTGTCCACGATCGATTCGATTTCGAGGAATTTCTCACCGAGCTCAGGAACGAAAGCGAGAGTCGCGAGCAACGGTCGACCCGCAGCGGTGAACCGGTAATTTCTGCAACGTTTCTGAAACGAGATGACGACTTCGAAACCCAAGGCGGTGAAGACAGCTCGCAGTGCGTCAGCGTCACCCACGGTGGTCTCGGTTTCGGGCTTGGATCCGCTCGCCCCGTGCACCGCTGCATCCTTGCAGGTCAGCAGGGTCTGCCCGGCGGCATCATCGCCATGACCGGTTGAAACCGCTGGGCAATGTCCTCGGCGCGCTCAGGTCCGCGGTGGCGACGTCGGTCCATTCGTAGATTCGGTGGTCGCGGTTGAGCTCGATCAGTGAGGCGCGGTGGATGGTGATCTCGGTGGAGGTCATGGGGTGTGCGGTGAGTCGTCGGGTGATCGGCTCGGCGGGGCCGGTGTTGTTGGAATAGACCAGGGAAACATGGGGACGGAAGTCGTGGGGATCCTCGGGCATGCTGTCCGGTCCCCAGACATCGGTGATCGCGGCACGAATCGCGGTGCGCAGGGCGGTGACCGGTTCGGGGGGCCGTACGGGGAGCATGAGTGCTTCGGGGTCCACCCGGGCGGGGCCGAGAGTGATCGCGAACGGTGCCAGTGCGGCGCAGCGGTTCTGGGCGGCGGCCACTATCGCGTCGACGTCAGTGCGGTCCACTTCGTCGGTGAAACCGACGCCCTGCATCGTCAGGTGCAGCCACTGCGCCGGAATGGGGTCCACGGTGGGCAGATCGTCGAGTACCGGGGCGTAGTCGGCGGCGAGCTGGTGGGCGGCCGGCTGATCCTCGAAGGTCACATGCCAGGTGTAGAAGGAGCGACCCACTCGCCAGCCGGGCCGCCACCACCAGTGATTCCGCATCTGCTGGGTGGTCTCGGTCATTATTTCTTACATCGCGATCACATAAGCATTGACGAAAAAATTCTCCACTCGGGCCCAGTGTAGATGCCCAGAGAGAGCTATATCGCCCTCTTTGGCGAGAACGCAGTGCAGATGAAGGATGCCATCTTTAACTTCACCGGTACCCGTGAGTTCAAAGGGCTGCTCATACTCGGTCAAGATGTCTTGCATGGCATCATGTCCGGCCATTGTACTGATACAACAGGAATCAACTGCGCCGATCAGGGAGACCACGGCACCGTTCTGAATATCTTTTTTCTTGAGCTGACGGGTGATGCTGTCGATGACTTCTTCGCCCGGCTGGACCGAGATGAGTAGCATGATGACCTTTCAGGTGGTGAGCGGATTATTTCCAGCAAGCACCATGTCCATGGCGCGCAGATTTTCGCCGCATGGTTCGGTTTGTAGCGCTTGCTGCAAGGCTGCCCGGATCAGCTCAGGTCTTTCGTTGTGGAAGTATCCGAGCAAGACGGTGCTGCACCATCGGGCGGCGTCGTCATACGGATTGACCAGCTCGCGGGTCAGCAGCTCGAGGTGTGCAGCGGCCAGGTCAGGTCGACTACCGCTGGTACTGTTTTCGATCTTGGCGGCTAGCTGTGCGGCGTGGTTCCAGTCCAGGGTGAGTACGCGACTTGTCACAGCAGTGAGGTAAAGGTGGCGGGTGTCTCGGTCCATTTTGAGTGTACTGATCACAGTATCGGTTGTCGTTGGCTCGCCCAGTTTGGCAAGAATACCGGCACTGTTGACCCGAAGTACAGAATTTGCGCTCTTCGTCATCCAATTAGTGAGCAAGTCGGCGCTGGATTGATGACGACTTACGAACTCTTGAATCACCAGGTCGGTGGCATGGGTCGTCTGTGCCGTGGTGAGTAATTTGCTGTTACCGTCGGCAATATCGGCGAACAGGAGCTGGGCTATGTAGAAGTCCACAAACGATGGATGTGCGAACGAGCAGTAGCCGTCCTTATCACAAAGGATATGGCCGCCGGGTGAAATCAGGGTCAAGTGGTTCGCGATCCGACTGTCGTTGTTGATCAAGCCAAGATAGTGGGCGATGGATAACGGTAGATCTGTGACGTGCAGCGCCGACTCGCCACGTTGCCACAACTCCCACGCCAACCATTGGGCACACTCGCGCTCCGTGAATAGCGCCGTAGGCTTTATCTGTGGCGAACCCGCCGTGACCATACCAGGGACCGTGAGACCGCCGAGTTGTAGGAAGTGGCTACGTTTCACCTCGCCAGCTTTCTCCGACAACCTGAACCACAAGTATGCCTCCACGTCATCCTGCGATGCGGAACCCTCGGACTCATCTTCGCGACTGATTGTCGAAAAATCTGAGCCGCACTGCGTATTAGATAAGGGCAGTGTGTCGGGCAAGGTGGGTGCAACGTATTGCAACTCATCAAGAACATCGATAAGGTCACCAGACGCCAACGCACCAACGTCGAATGGCACGAGCACAAGACGGCCATCGACCACAACCGGTAGCATGCCACCCAGCGTCGGTGCTGTCGGAGATTCTTCGGCTGCAGATGCGTCACAGTGCGCCACGGCCGCGAACCGGGCCTGGGCCTCGTCGGATGCTCGCGCGAGAGCAGTATCCATCACCTCTTGCAGGTGCGGGCGCAGCGTGATGTCCGTGAGGCGAGCTTCCCACTTGTTGATCGTCCGCATGCCCACCCCCAGGTGCCCGGCGAAGTCACGCACGCGAGCCGCAATGCCTCGCGGAGCAGCTTCGCCTCCAGCCCGGTCCAACGACGAACGAGGGTCATGGCTTATCCCCTCGGTAAGAAGTACCGGACGCAGCGTAATCCTGGACAAATGCGTCGATAGGGCGCCGGTAGGCCGTTCTCGTCAGATCACGGCCCGAACAGGCTTCCCCTCAGGCTCCGGAGTGCCTCACCAGGTCCGGCACGGAGAGCGGCCCCGGCGGTGGCAGCCGCCGAGGCCGATGCATACCCCACCGATCACGAAAGGGCTGTGCCATGCCCACGGTAGACCAGATCCGGTCTGAGACCACTTCCCGGTCCACCACGATGACCTGTGCGGTCGACGGTCGGGAGCACCTCGTCAGCGACCATGCCACCACGGCCGGGTTGGCGGTCGGCCAGGGGCGGTACCGCACCGTCTGCGGACACCTGGCGATCGCTGCGGCGCTGGTGGCCCCTCCCGGGCCGAGGTGCCGGGATTGTGCGACGGCACTGCACCGCCGCACTGCTGTCAGCACTACCTCCCACCGCCGCCGTGGACTGGTGGCGCGGCTGTGGTGCCGCGGCGTCGCCCGCATCGGCTCGCGGTTCACGACCGGGGGGAGCCATCGGGCGGTGTGCGGGTGAGCAGCTGGTGTGTGGCCTCGCTCGCCGACGGTGACACCCACCTCGCCGAGCCCGAGCCATCCGGGCACCTCGTGACCGCGCAGTGCAACGGCAGGCAGTTCCACCCGCTGGTCGTTCTGCGCGCCGCGCCGCCCGACGAGGCACAGGTCTGCCCAGCCTGCCGGTCGGGCCGTCACCAGGACACATCGCAGCCGCACGGTCGAGTGCGGTAGCCGCTGCTCGTTGTTCAGGGAGAGATCCGCTATGAAAAGGCACAAGAGTAAGGCGGAGCGGGGCATCGTGACTCAGCGCATTGTGTATGCCAGTTGTCGCTACCCGCACGCGCGAAACCAAGAGCTCAAGGTGGACGTCCGACGCGGGACGGTCATCGATATGGACCATGCGACAGCATTGGTGGCCGTTCGTACGCCGCTACCGCTGGATGAGGTAAGAGTCATCAGGATAGAAATGTGTTAATGCACTGGTCCGCCTCGTCAGCCGCAACCGTACAGGTGAACGGTGCGCAGGCCGGGTTACACCAGCCGCAGAATGATCACTGTTGAGCGTTCGTGGACCACCGCGTAAACGATCAGCCCGGCGCCGTCACCGTAGGTGGTGGTCCACTGATCGGTGCGCTCGTCGTAGGCCGAGGGCGGTTGGCGTGGGTTCTCCAGCAGCTCGTTGACGCGCGCGTCGATCTGCTCCTGGGTCTGCGCCGGGAGGCCGGCGTACTGCTCCAGCGCGATCTCCAGCCACACCGGGCCGTAGCGGGGCATCTACAGCCGGACCCGGTTCCCGTGTTCGTCCCGGGCGAGCAGCCCGGTGAAGTCGCCGGCCTTTGCCCGCGTGACCTGCCCCTGCTCGTGCTCGGACAACGGGTTGGCCCGGATCACGGCGATACCCCACCACCGGTCCACCACCGCCTCGAGCGGAGCGAGATCGAACGTCTCGGCAGCCCGCACGCTGGCCTGCCGGAACTCGGCCGCGAACAGCGCGCACTCATCGGGGGCGAGCTCGGCCAGCGCCGCGTGAATCGCCGGGCCGGAACGTTCGATCTTCGTCGTCGCCGCGGTCATCCGGGGAGTATCCACCTACCCGACCGGCTCCCGGTGGAGGGTCGAACACCACGGCGTGGCGCCCGCGAAACCGCAATCACCGTTCCTGGTGAGGGCCGGATGGGGTTGGTGAGCGGTCGATCAGGCCATGCACAACCGCGGCGATCAGGTAGCCTGCGGCGGCGAGCACCAGCAGTCCGGGGGACCGGCCGTCGGCGGGGACCACGGTCGCGGCGAGCCCGACCGCCAGCACGAAGCCCACGTTGAACACCATGTCGTAGAGCGCGAAGACCCGGCCGCGCGCCTCATCTGCGATGTCGATCTGGACCGCGGCATCCAAGCTCAGCTTGATCACCTGACCCGCGGTGGCCAGCGCGAAGGCCGTGGCCAGCGTCGTGAGCATCGTCATGGGCAAGCCCAATGCGATGATCAGGATCCCGGCGGCCAGCAGTGCGCCGCGGATGGTGCGCCTGCGACCGAACCTGGCCACCAGCAGCGGGGTGAGCACCGCCGCCAGGAGCATCCCGGCCGCCCCGGCGGCGATCACCTGCCCGATTCCGGCGAGCCCGGCCAGCAGAAATCCGTCAGAGGTGAAGGAGTAGCGGTAGAGCAGCAGCGTCACCAAGGTGGCGATACCGAACGAGAGCCGGTGTGCGGCCAACGCCACCATGCCTGCGGCGACGCTGGGCGACCTGGCCGCAGCGGACAGGCCGTTTCGCAGTCCGCTGATTATCGAAAGGGTGGGCTCAGCGGGCTCGTCAGTGGAGTTCGGACCGAGGTGACCGCGCCGAAACCCGGCGGCGAGCGCGGCCGCGACCACCGAACCCAGCACCGCACTGGCGGTGACCCAGGCCGACCCGACGTCGCCCGGCCCCACCACCGCGCGCAGCCCGATCGCGCACATGCTGCCGGAGACGGCGATCGCGGCGCCCACCGTGGCGGCCAAGGCGTTGGCCTCCACCAGCTGTCGCTGCGCCACCACATGCGGCAGCCCCGCCGACAGTCCGGCCAGCACGAACCGGCTCGTCCCGGTGACCAGCAGCGCCCCGATGTACAGCGGTGCCCCGGCCACCCCGGTCCCCACCGCGAGCGCCACCAGCACGATCAGCGCCCCGCGGACCAGGTTGGCCACGACCAACACCCGGCCCCGGTCCCAGCGGTCCAGCAGGGTCCCGGCGAACGGCCCCACCAGTGAGTACGGCAGCAGCAGCACGGCCAGCCCGGCCGCGATCGCCGCCGGGTCGGCGTGGCGCTCGGGGTTGAACAGCACGGCACCGCCCAACCCGGCCTGGAACACCCCATCGCCCCACTGGGCCGCGAAGCGCGACGCCAGCAGCCGACGGAAACCCGGAGTACCCAGCAGCCTGCGGACACCGCCCCGGGCGGCCGGGACCACCGGGGCCCCAGCAAGCAACGCGCTCACGGCGAGCCAGGCTAACCCTGCCCGCCCGGTGTGTCCGCCGCCGGTGCCCGGTGTGTCCGCATTCGGTTCGCGTTCTGGGCTGTCCTCACCCGTGGGACATGCGAGATCATGGCGGGGTGTATGTCGCCGATGAGGTCGAGGCGGGTTGCGCGCTGGTCGCCGCGCCGGGGTTACTGGATCCCCACTTCCGCCGGACCGTCGTGCTGATCATCGAGCACAGCGTGGGCGGCACGCTCGGTGTCGTGCTCAATCGCCCGAGTGACGTGGCGGTCCACGATGTGCTGCCGTCCTGGGGCCCACATGCCACGATGCCCCAGGCGTTGTACCTCGGCGGCCCGATGGAGCAGCGTGCGGCGCTGTGCGTGGCAGCGTTGCCCGCCGGGATGGACGCCGCGAGCACCGAGGGAATGATCAGCCTGCGGGGCACGCTCGCCCTGGTCGACCTCGACACCGACCCGAAGGTGATGGCACCGCGACTGCGCGGACTCCGGGTGTTCGCCGGGTACGCCGGCTGGGATCAGGGCCAGCTCGATGAGGAGATCGAGCGCGGCGACTGGGTGGTGGTGCCTGCCTTGGCCGACGACGTCCTCGCCCCACCGGGCACCGATCTGTGGGGCCGTACGCTGCGCCGTCAGGGCCTGCCGCTCGCGCTGCTGGCGACCTATCCCCTCGACCCCGCGCAGAACTGACGCGTTGATCGCCCGGACGGGTAGCGCGGTGTCGCTCGTAGACTCGGCGCGGTGTCGAGCGGCGTCGAGTCGATGCCTGCGTAACGCTTTCGTCGGGCCGAATGAAGATTAGGTGAGGTTTCACACAGTGGTGAACTATGCGGGGCTGACGATGCAGGACGCGCTGCTCGCGTTGACTCGGTACTGGACCGAGCGCGGCGCCATGGTGGTGCAGCCGTTCAACACCGAAGTAGGTGCCGGCACGCTCAATCCGGCGACGGTGCTGCGGGTCCTCGGCCCTGAGCCGTGGCGGGTCGCCTACGTCGAGCCCAGTGTCCGTCCCGACGACGCCCGCTATGGGGAGAACCCCAACCGGTTGCAGACCCACACCCAGTTCCAGGTGATCCTCAAGCCCGATCCCGGTAATCCGCAGGAGCTGTACCTGGGCAGCCTGGAAACCCTGGGTATCGACGCGCGCGCCCACGACGTCCGGTTCGTGGAGGACAACTGGGCCTCCCCGGCGCTGGGTGCCTGGGGGCTGGGCTGGGAGGTATGGCTGGACGGACTGGAGATCACCCAGTTCACCTACTTCCAGCAAGCCGGCGGCATGGCGCTGAACCCGGTCTCGGTGGAGATCACCTACGGCGTGGAACGCATCATGATGGCGCTGCAGAAGGTGAACCACTTCGCGAAGATCTCCTACGCGCCGGGTATCTCCTATGGCGAGGCATTCGGCCAGGCCGAGTACGAGATGAGCCGGTACTACCTCGACGATGCCGACGTGGCGACCACGCGGCGGCTGTTCGAGGACTACGCCGCCGAGGCCCGCCGCATGCTGGACGCGCGGCTGCCCGTGCCCGCGCACTACTACGTGCTGAAGTGCTCGCATTCGTTCAACGTGCTCGACGCCCGGGGAGCGGTGTCCACCACCGAGCGCGCCAAGGCATTCGGGCGGATGCGCGCCCTGGCCCGGGAGGTCGCGCAGCTGTGGGCACAGCGCCGGGCCGAGCTCGGCCATCCGCTCGGTGTCTGCGATCCCCTGCCCCCTGCCTCCTTGCCCGTCGAGCTGCCGCAGGTCAGCGCCCCCGCCACCGCGCTGCTGGAGATCGGGACCGAGGAGCTGCCCGCCGCTGAGGTCTCCCGCACCGCCGAGCTGGTGCGCCAGGGGGTGGCCGACCGGCTGGCCGCGACCCGGCTGGAGCACGACGAGATCCGCACCTACGCCACTCCCCGCCGGGTGGTCGCCCTCATCGAGAACGTCGCCCCCCGCGAGCCCGACGCCGAGCGGACGGTGCGTGGCCCGCGGGCCGGCGCTGCCTTCGACGCCGCGGGTGCCCCGACCAAGGCCGCCCTCGGGTTCGCCCGGGGCCAGCACGTGGACGTCGACGCACTGACCCGGCTGGAGGTAGACGGCGTCGAGTACGTCGGTGTGGTCAAGACCGACGTCGGGCGCAGCGCGGTGGAGGTGCTGAGCGCGCTGCTGTCGCAGGTCGTCGCCGAGCTGCGGGCCGACAAGAACATGCGGTGGAGCGACCCCCAGCTCTCGTTCGCCCGTCCGGTCCGGTGGCTGGTGGCGCTGCTCGGGGATGTCGAGGTGCCGGTGGCGGCCTCCGCCCTGGCCGGCGGGCGCACCACCCGGGTGCACCGCACGGCCGACGCCCCGACCGTCGAGGTCCCGCGCGCCGAGGGGTACCTGGACTTCCTCGCCGGGCACGGCATCGTGGTCGATTCCGCTCTCCGCCGCGAGCAGATCGTGACCGGTGCGCAGCGGCTGGCCGCGGAGGTCGGCGGTGCCGTGGACGTCGAGGGTGAGGCGGGGCTGCTGGCGGAGATCACGAATCTGGTGGAGCAGCCCACCCCGATCCTGGGCCACTTCGCCGAGCGTTACCTGGAGCTCCCGGCCGAGATCCTCACCACCGTCATGCGCAAGCATCAGCGGTACCTGCCGGTGCGGGACCCGCAGGGCAACCTGATGCCGTATTTCATCGCGGTCGCCAACGGTCGTTGTGATCACGACGTGGTGCGGGCCGGTAACGAGGCGGTGCTGCGGGCTCGTTACGAGGATGCCGCCTTTTTCTGGCGGGCCGACCTGCAGG
>JBOHHD010000531.1:0-3510 GCA_050700515.1 Pseudonocardiaceae bacterium | reverse complement strand
AGAACGGTTTCTACTACGACTTCGACGTCTCCACGCCGTTCCAGCCCGGAGATCTGGAACGGCTGGAGACCCGGATGCAGGAGATCATCAAGGCTGGTCAGCGATTCCGCCGCCGGCAATTCTCCTCGGTGGACGAGGCCAGTACCGAGCTCGCCCATGAGCCGTACAAGCTGGAACTGATCAATCTGAAGGGTGCCGTCGACACGGGCGAGGTCATGGAGGTCGGTGGCGCCGAGCTGACCATCTACGACAACGTCGATCCCACCACCGACAAGATCTGCTGGTCGGATCTGTGCCGTGGCCCGCACCTGCCGAGCACCAGGTCCATCCCGGCGTTCAAGCTGACTCGCAGCGCGGCCGCCTATTGGCGCGGCAACGAGAAAAATCCGCAGTTGCAGCGCATCTATGGCACGGCATGGCCGACCCGGGACGCGCTCAAGGAGCATCTGCGGATGCTGGAAGAGGCCGCCAAACGCGACCACCGGCGGATCGGCGAGGAACTGGACCTCTTTGCCTTCAGCAAGGAGGTCGGCAAGGGGTTACCCCTGTGGCTGCCGAACGGAACGATCATTCGCGACGAGCTGGAACAGTGGGCCCGGCGGACGGAACGCAAGCTCGGCTATCACCGCGTCGTGACGCCGCATATCGCCAAGGAGGACCTGTCCTACCTGTCCGGCCACCTACCGTATTACCAGGAAGATCTCTACGCGCCGATCGAGATCGAGGGCGAGAAGTACTACCTGAAGCCGATGAACTGCCCGCACCACCACATGGTGTATCGGGCTCGGCCGCACAGCTACCGCGACCTGCCGTACAAGATTGCCGAGTACGGCACGGTGTATCGCTTCGAGCGCAGCGGGCAGCTGCACGGGATGATGCGGGTACGGGGTTTCACGCAGAACGACGCGCACATCTATTGCACCTACCAGCAGGCCAAGGACCAGTTCCTTGAGGTCATGCGGATGCACGACGAGTACTACCGAGCGTTGGGCATCACCGATTTCCATATGGTGCTGGCGCTGCGGGACCCGCAGAACCAGGAGAAGTACCACGGCGACGAGCAGATGTGGGCCACTGCCGAACGGATCACCCGGGAGGCGATGGATGAATCCGGGATTCCCTATGTCGAGGATTTCGGCGGCGCGGCCCACTACGGCCCGAAGGTCGACTTCATCATTCGCTCGGTGACCGGCAAGGAGTTCGGTGCGTCGACCAACCAGGTCGATCTCTACACACCACAACGGTTCGAGCTCAGCTACCACGATTCGGATGGAGCCGAAAAACCGGTCGTCGTGATTCATCGGGCCCCGCTGGGTTCCCACGAGCGATTCGTGGCCTACTTGACCGAGCATTTCGCCGGGGCGTTCCCGGTGTGGCTGGCCCCGGAACAGGTGCGCGTGGTCCCGATCGCCGATGACCTGTTGGATTACGCGACGAAGGTACGCCAAGTGCTTCTGGATGCTGATCTCCGAGTGGAGCTGGACACCAGCGACAACCGCCTCAATGCGAAGGTGCGGGCTGCGGTCACCCGTAAGGTGCCGCTCATTCTCGTCCTCGGACGCCGGGAACAGGAGAACGAGTCGGTCTCGGTGCGCTACCGATCGGGTAAGGAGGAGCCGATGTCCCTGGCCGCCTTCGTCAAGCACGCACAGGAGCTGGTGAGCAGCAAGAGCTTGGAGGGAGCCGGCCACCTCCAGCGCACTTAGCCGGCTTCTATCCGAACAATCTTGACGTCGGCCAGGTTCAGGGGTGTGCGGACGGCAACCAACGCCGTTGCGTAGTCCTCATCTATTACTGTCCCACTCCGGACATCGACCTTCAGCTCCTGATGTCCGGCATGCGGAAGCTTACGGTTGGCATACACGATGCGCTGAGTCACCAGACCTCTTTGCACCTTGCTCTTCATGTGCTTCATATGGCTCTCCCGAGAGGTATCACGTGCACCGGGCCGGCTTGCTCGCGCCGGTGAGATTGACTTTTCTTGTGGTGGGAGGATTCATGATCCGGTTTCCCAGGTCAGGACCTCGTTGAGTACGGTGAGCGCACTGCCCTGCGTCCGACGATCCACGAATGAATTGCCGGGAATGATGAGCGGACCGATCCGTTGTCGCCAGGCCAGGCAGTCGTCGCTGAAGCCCTCGATGTGGATGATGTCCACCCAATTACCGGTCACCCGGCGCCCGACGAGCGCGCCATCGGCTCCCGGAGCGATCCGCTCGAACTGGAAGCCTCGCAACTTGAGATGGTCCAAGAGCCGCATCGCTATTACTAGCTCCGGGCTGTTCTCGCTCCCCTGCTGAGCGACTGCACGCTCCATGTTCATCGAGTAGTCCCCTCTCACTTGCCAAAGCCTTGTTCGTCAGCAGTCGCACCAGCGCCGGCCCAGCGAGCACCACCGGGCCCAGCACCGCGGGGAGGGACAGCACACCGTCCTCACTCCCCCTACATCGCCAGCCGGCGCTGTTCCGTAACGACCTCGCCTGGCTACTTGCCAGTAATCTGCAGGGTTTCACCCGTACGGTGACGTGGGCCGCGTCCGGTCAGCTCAGCCGCGAGCAGAGCTGCCCTGGCCCAGGGGCCAGTGGCGCGGTCCCGGGCGGGCAGCGCCAGTACGCCATCGCACGTGGTGGGTCGAACCGGCGGGAAATCCTGGTTCGGCAACCGATGGCGTGTCGCCTGGCCGGTATCAGCTGGCGAGGCCAAAGTATCCAGACTGAACAGTTGCCACGACGAGGAGGCAGATGTGACGAAGGCGGAAACAACGACCGGACGCGAGATCAACTTCCTCACGCTCACCGGCAAGGACGACACCCAGATCGTCTACTCGACGAGCAGCATCACGGGTGAGCCGCAGTTGACCTACCGGGATCGCATGCACGATCTGAGCTTCCGCGGCGACGACATCTCGACGACCGCAAGCCCGCTCGGCACCCTCGTGACGGTCGTGCTGGAGAGCATCCCCGATAGTCACACATTCACCGCCTCATTGGTCCTGCCGGACATCAACCTCGGCGACCGCCAGGTGATTCGCTTCAAGACAATGGTGGTCCTGACCACGAACCTGACGAGCATCGGCGGCCCGACACTCGTGATCGGGCCGCTACAGACCTACCAGGTCGTCAAGTTGACCGGCGTCGCGCAGCACGTCGAATTCTAAGGAGATCCAGCGGAGTGCCGCGTGAGCGGCCCACCACGAATCCCCGTCCGCAGCCGGGCAGAAGTCGACGGCGTCACAGGTTTGGCCCCGCCAGGCAGCTCCCCGCCGCTGGATCATTGCCGAGTATCGCAGCTCGGACGGGAGGACGTGGCTGCACCACCAGCACCCGGCAAGAATTCATTAATTAATTTTTGTTACCTCGGGGGAAAGACTGCTGCTGCGTGCGTAAGGGCTTGTATTTAAATTAATCACTTTCTTGGCTGGGTTCATCCATCGATTTGTTGATGGTGTAATTCCAGTCACCATGAAACTTGTGCCTGACGAGCGGAATCAGCGCCATCTCACGATCGGTC
>JBOHHD010000530.1:0-16599 GCA_050700515.1 Pseudonocardiaceae bacterium | reverse complement strand
GACGTCGCCGCGGCGGTGCTGGCCGCCACCCCGGACTCGGGTGTCGACCTGCTGCTCGGTATCGGCGGTACCCCGGAGGGCGTGATCACCGCCTGCGCGGTTCAGTGCCTCGGCGGTGTACTGCAGGGCAGGCTCAATCCCCGCAGCGATGAGGAGCGGCGACGCGCCGAGGAAGCCGAACTCGACCTCGACGCCATCCTCACGGTCAGCGATCTGGTCAGCGGCGATGACGCGTTCTTCGTCATGACCGGGATCACCGACGGCGAACTGCTGCACGGGGTGCGCTACCGGGCGCACCGCGCCGAAACCGACTCACTGGTGATGCGTTCGCGCAGCGGCACCGTCCGGCAGGTGCACAGCAATCACCGGCTCGACCGCCTGGAGCGTTACAGCACTGTCGACTACCGCCACGCCTGACTCAGGAGCGAGCCAGCGGTCACGGGTAACTCTTCCAGCGGAGAAGGTTCTACAGCCCGAGGCCACCGAGAAGGCCACCGAGGAAAGAGAGCTGGGTGACATTGGCGTCCTCGGTGCCCGACACCAGACTCAGTTCGCCCACCTCCCCGTGCTCGTTGGCGTAGGCGAGCGCTCGTGACAGGTCGGTCACGCCGTTGCTGCCCGTCGAGGGGGCGATGGCCAAGGTGACGAGTACCCCCAGTGCCTCTCCGTTGGTCGAGAGGACGGCGCTCCCGGAATCGCCGGGTACCCCAGGGGTGAGGGTGAGAATGTTGTAAGTCCAGCCGCCGTTGACGGTCTCGAGAACGACACCGCTCTTGGGGCTCAACTGCTCGATGCCCACGCGTAAGGGCGAGTTGCCGTAGGTGAACACGGACTCGCCGGCGGCAGCACCATCGGTGTCCACCCCGGTCGGACCACCGAAGACCGGAACGCTGGGGTTGGTGGCAGCCACGTCGGCCGGGTCGAGCTTCACCAGCGCGAAGTCGTTCGCGGCGCAGGTATCGCTGTCGGTTTCGCCGATCCGCTGCATCGTGAGCCAGGAGCTGTAGACCAGCGTGCCGGGGCGGCTGGCGCCCTGCACCGTGACCGGGGTACCGAGGGGCATGCTGCCGGCCAGGCAGCCGCTGGTGACGGACGGGCCCTCGGTGCCCGCGCAGTGCGCGGCCTGGCCGAGGAAGACGTCGGTGCCATTGGTGAAGACGAAGTTCGAAGTGCAGTCACCGGTGGTCGTGGTCACGACGCCGGGGTGAATCATCGCGGTATCCGCCGGCGCGAACTGCGGCGCGGCGGCCGCGGTGCCGGAGAACCACGCCGCCGCTGCCAGGGTGAGCAGTACGGCGGATCCATGACGCAGAGCGGTACGGGCGCGCATATCCGGGGAGCTCCTCTGTTCGGTCCGACGGCCCGGGCGCCGTCGATACCACATATACGGATGACCCTACCCACATGGCTGATAACTGTTGGTACAGAAGCGCCCGGAATGCCGAGCTTGATCGTCGAGGAGCTTGAGACAACTGGTCGAACCAGTCGAGCACCGCGCTCTCGTATCGCCTGTCGAAGTCGAGAGTTGCCAGCCGGAACGGGTCCGCACCGCTGGGCGCCCCGTCGGATGTGCTGCCCAGCTCCGCACAGCTGTGGCAGTAGCCCGCCGGCCCCGGCGCACGGTCGATCCAGGAATCCCAGCAACAACGCCGCGGTGGCGTTGAGCGGGCGCGAGGGCACGTGCACCTCCTGTGGTCGCAGCGCAGTGACATCTCATGGTGGCCGGTGAGTCGGCACCTCATGATCCGATCCCCACCCCCTCGGGGCTTGACACATTCCCATATGGATATATAATTCACCCATGGCTCGGGCAGCGACGACAACAGATGCGTTCAACGCGGTGGCCGAGCCCCGGCGGCGGCAGATCCTGGACGCGCTGGCCGGCGGGGAACGACCCGTCAACGATCTCGTCACGCTGCTCGGCCTGGCGCAGCCGCTGGTGTCCAAACACCTGCGGGTGCTCAGAGAAGTGGGGCTGGTGGAGGTGCGTGAGGAAGGGCGGCAGCGGATGTACCGGCTCAACGCCCGTCCGCTCAAACCCATCCATGACTGGGTGAAGAACTACGAGGCGTCGTGGTCGCAGCGCTTCGACCGACTGGATGTCGTATTGGAAGAACTCAAGGAAATGGAGGACGGAGATGAGGACGAGTAGCGGTACGGCAGTGGTGACGCTCCCGACGGACACCCAGATCCTGATCACCCGGGAGTTCGACGCCCCCAAGCACCTGGTGTACCAGGCGTGGACCACGCCCCAGCTCATCAAGCGCTGGTGGAGCGGAGATCGGGGCGAGGTCACGAGTGTCGAGGTCGATCTGCGCGTCGGTGGCACCTGGCGCTACGTCATGGTGGTGCGCTGCGGGAGTGAGTTCGATGGCTCCGAGGTCGGCTTCCACGGTGAGTACCGGGAGATCGTCCCGAATGAGCGCATCGTCTCGACCGAGATCTACGAGGGCATGCCCGAGGGCGAAGCGGTGAACACGCTGACGCTCACCGAGCAGGACGGACGCACAACCCTCACGGTCCTCGTGCAGCACTCGTGCCAGGAGCACCGGGACGCGCACATCAACTCCGGCATGGAAGACGGCATGCAAGAAGCCCTGGACCGCCTCGAGCAGGTCGCGGTTTCGCTTCGCTGAGCAGGCGCACGCAGCGCCGGGCCACCGGGACAACGTTCCCGGTCGCCCGGTGTTGGGGCTTGGTCCAAGAACTCGGACAGCTCGGCGCTGCGCCTTGCCTACATTCTTTCTCACAGCGCCTCAAGGTCCCGTTCAATAGAATTCAGCCAGCAAGACACCGTTGGCGTGAACGGCTTTGTCAACCGCGTCCCAAAAATGCTCGTCGCCACGGCTGCGGCCCTTCTCGAACGGCGCTCAACGATCGGCTCCGGTTCACGGGCCATGCGAGTTGGTCCTTTCTTGACAAGTCACCCGGTACGGACGGCGCGGCAAGTTTAGTCGCTTCTACTGACCTGTGGTGGTCATCCGCACACCGTGTCACACACCCTGCCATCTTGGCTTGACTTCCTCTCAAGGCCCCAGGGCCGGGATGACGAGCACCGTACCCGAAGCCCCATCCATTTACTTGGTTTCTCCTTGCCGGGTAGCGACATGCCATTGACCGGAGAGAGCGGAACGTCCCCTTAGGCACATCGATGAGGTGCTTGTGTGGTGAGACGCATCCACGGGGTGCCGAGAGCGACATAGAATGGCTTTTGAAGACCTGTGGGTGGTGCTGGAAGGAGACCTGCCGGATTGTAGGGGTTCGGAGGCGTCACTGAGCTCCACAAGCCGGCCTCGATACGGCGTCACGACGAAAGCGTGGGTTCATGATGCGGGAAGACCGGGAACTGCTGGCGGAGATGGCGAAACTGACCACCGACATGGCGCCCCTGGGCATGGGGATCATAGAAGGCAGTGCCAGTGCGGCCGAACAGGAGAATTACGCAGATCGGCTCGTTGCCGCGGCGGAACGACTCAGGAGGAGGGCAGCGGCAATGAGTGGAGCCCTCCGTAAGAGGGAAGTTGCGGAGCGCAATGCTGATGACGAACAGTCGGTTGCCCTTCCCTCTCACACGGTTGAGCCCGATTGGAAACCATGAGCACCGGGTGGGTGCGCCAGGAGCAGACTGTGGGTATGCGCGAGGCATTTGCTCACGAAGCGGTTCTGGGTATGGCACCGGAGGCCGACCTCAGGGCTCCGGGAGCGGCGATCACGGTAGCCCTGTGCGGGCATTGGGAGCACGAGCCGCCGTGCCCGGTGGCGCCGCACCACAGTCGTGCCGACCGGGTCGGCGACGACGTACGGGTCCGAACGCTGTTTGCCACCGAGCCGGAGAGGGAACGCGCGGTGCGCGACCTCATCGACCGGGCGCTGTCCGGAGGTCAGCTGCAGGGTCCCGTCGACAGGACGCACTGGCAGCTGCGCAGCAGTCGGCGCAGCGTCGTCTCGGCACAGGAAAGAGATCATGCCCAGCGGCTCGTCCTCGGCTGAGGTGGCATGTGGTCGGAACGGCGACCGTGCCGCTGATCATCGCGGCGGGCCACACCGATCTGCGATCAGGGAGGCGATGGTCGGGTGCTGGTGCGGACATCGCCTGTCCGGCGGGGAGAAGCGGCGGGTGGCGATCTCCCGGGGCATTCCGACCGCCTCCCCCACCGCCGGCGTGGTTCCGCTTTCTCGACTTAGGGCCAGAGCCCAGCGGAGTGCCGGGTAGACGGCGGGAATCGCACCGCGGGGCGGCGGGCCAGAATGCGGAACCATTGGCGCAACGCCGACTCGACGAGCGCAATGTGCTCGGCCCCGAAACCGGGATGCTTGAGCCGGACTCACTGATGCACGTCGGACGGAAACTGGTAGGCATCGACGACCGCCACCCGCCGCGCGGCTCGGCGGCTGCCGATACGCACATCAAGTTTCACCACCTCATCGTGAGTCTCCGAGCCCGAACGGTCAATGGCCTGGCAATTCGACCAATCACCCCCGGTCGGGCAACTGCTTGCAGTACGTTCGGCCGAGGTGACGCCTCGTGGTAGTGGGAATGTCTGCGACGGCTGACGAGGGAGGTGCGGTGGCCCGGGTCTTCGTCAGTCATGCCAGCGACGGCCTGGACCAGGCCGACCAGGTGTACCGGTGGCTGATCGAGGCTGGTCACACCGTGTTCCTCGACCGGAATCGGCGCGACGGCATCCCGGTCGGCGAGCAGTGGCGCCAGCGATTACATGAGCAGCTTCGGCAGGCCGATGTGGTGGTCTGTGTGGTCACCTCGGCGTACCTGGTGTCCCGGTGGTGCGCGGCCGAGGTCGAGATCGCCCGGTCTCGGGGTAGTCGGCTGATGCCGCTGCAGGCGCAGGCGGGTGTGGTCGACCCATCGCTGGAGTCTGTTCAGCACACCGACATGACGCGGGACCCGGCGGTGGCCCGCGCCGAACTGGTCGAGGCGTTGCGCCAGGTCGACGCCGCCGGGGGAGGGGGCTGGCCGGACGGTCGTTCCCCGTTTCCCGGGCTGCCTTCCTTCGATATCGACCTGCACCGAGTGTTCTTCGGTCGCGCTCAGGAGAAGAAGGAACTCGCCGAGCTGTTGCGCTCCCTGGCCGAGAACTCAGTGGGCGAGGTTGTGCTCGTGGCGGGACCATCCGGGTGCGGCAAGTCATCACTCGTCCGGGCCGGACTGCTCCCGATCATGGCCAAAGAGCCCGGTTGGTGGCGGCTGGAGCCGATGCGGCCGGGTCCCGACCCGGTGGCGATGTTGATCCGTGAGCTGGCTACCGCAGCAGCGCAGCTCGGACTCAGCTGGAAGAAAGGGGACGTACGCCGGCGGCTCGACGACGGCGGCCTGGCGGAGCTTGCCGACGAGCTGCTGCTGGCTGCCCCAGCCGGTTCGCGGCGTCGTCTGCTGATCGTCGTGGACCAGTTCGAGGAGGTGCTCACCCAGACCGCCCCCCGAGAGCGAGCTCGATTCGCCGAACTCCTGCGCCCGGCGCTCACCGGCCCCGTGCAGGTGGTGGCCACGCTGCGCCCGGAATTTCTGGAGCGGGTGCTGCTCGACCCCCAGCTGGCGGCGTTGCCGACGCACACCTACACGCTGCGGCCACTCCCCCGCGCGGCGTTGCGCTCGGTGATCGAAGGACCGGCCCGGCTGGCCGGCATCGGAGTCGAGGAGCATCTGGTGACCCGGCTGGTCGCCGATACCGACAGCGGGGAGGCGCTGCCGCTATTAGCGTTCACCCTGGCCGAACTGGCCGACGGCGTCAGCCGTGGTGGGCAGCTGTCCGCGGAGCGCTACGACAAGCTCGGCGGGGTGCGGGGCGCGCTGACCCGTCAGGCCGACACGGCGCTGGCCAAGGCGGTCGAGGCGGGGGGTCGCAGCCAGGCGGAGGTGATCGCCGGGTTGCTGCGGCTGGTGACCGTGGACGAGCAGGGCCACCCGACCCGGTGGCGGGTCGGGCTCGGTGAACTGCCGACTCAACTGGCCACTGAGCTGAACGCTTTCGTCGAGCGGCGGCTGCTGAGCACCGACACCGACAACGGCACAGTGGTGATCGGCGTCGCGCACGAGGCATTCCTGTCGGCCTGGCCCCCGCTGGCCCGGATGATCGCCGCGAACGCGTCGGCGCTGCGGGCTCGGCGCGCGGTCGAGCATGCCGCCGCGGAGTGGCACAGGAACGAGTACCCGCGCGAACGATTGTGGGGCGGCGGCCAGCTCGCCGCCGCGGTCACCGACACCGGCGCCCGGATCTGCGCGGCGGACCCCTCAGCACCAGGACGCCGAGGTCCGTCGCGCTGGCTGTCTCGGCGACGCCGGATCCTGATGACCGATCGGGTCAACGTCAGCCCGGTAGCCCGCGACTTCCTGCATGCCAGCATTCGTCGGGATCGCTATCTTCGCGGGCGCGTCACGACCACCTTGTCGGTGCTGCTCATCCTCGCGCTGGTCGCCGCCGGCGTGGCGATCTACCAGCGAAGCGACGCACAGGAAAAACAACAGATCGCCACCGCTCGCCAGTTGATCACCCAAGCCGACGCGCTCCGGGAGACCGACCCCCGTACCGCGCTGCTGCTCGGGATCGCGGCGCAGCGCATTCACCCCTACGAGAGCGAGGCGCTGGCGAGCCTGATCCACACGCTCACCACCACCCGCTACACCGCCACCCTCACCGACCACACCGCCCCGGTGACCGCAGTGGCGTTCACTTCCGACGGACGCACGCTGGCCACCGGAGATGCCACCGGCGCCCTGCTCCTGTGGGATCTGGCCGATCCGCTGCGACCCTCCCGGCCCCTGCGGGGCCATCAGAGTGCGGTGTCCTCGCTGGCGTTCTCGTTCGACGGCCGCACCTTGGTCACCGCCGGCTTCGATCGCACGGTGGTCCTGTGGGAGGTGAGCGACCCGGCCCACCCCCGGCAACTCGGCGCACCCCTCACCGGGCATACCGACACCGTGTCCTCGGTAGCGTTCGCACCCGACGGCCGCATCCTGGCCACCACCAGCCACGACGGCAGCGTGCTGCTGCGGGATCTCACCGACCCGGCTCGACCCCCGCAATCCCTGGTAACGGATGGCAGCCCGGTGAACTCAGTAGCGTTCTCGGCCGATGGAAGGATCCTGGCCACCGCCCACGACGATAACGCCGTAAGCCTGTGGACGCTTGCCGACGGGGGCTCACCGCAGCGGCTCCCCCCGCTGACCAACCACACCAGCCGAGTGACCACTGTTGCGTTCGCTCCTGACGGGCACACCCTGGCCACCGCCAGCGACGACAGCACGGTGATGTTGTGGGATCTCACCGAGCCGACCCAGCCGCGTCCGCTCGGACCTGCCCTGACCAGCCACACCAGCCGAGTGACCGACCTGGCGTTCGCCCCCGGAGGGCGCGGCATGGCCACCGCATGCTCCGATCACACAGTGATTCTGTGGGATCTCACCAACCGGGCCCAGCCCCAGCGCCGCGAACAATCGCTGACCGGACTGTCCAATCCAGTGGATTCGGTGACATTCGCCCCCGACGGACGCACCATGGACATCACCGGCTCCGACGGAACCGTGATCCGGCGAGATCCCACCGACCCGAGTCGATATTTCCCCCCACAGCCCCGACGCCCCAGCAGCCTGGTGGACCCGCTGCCGGTGGCCCCCGCCGGGGACATCAAAATCACCGCCAGCCGCGACGGCAACGTGATCCTCTGGTCTCGCACCGACCAGAGCCGAGACTGGACTCCGCGGAAAACGCTGCCCACCCGTCACCGCAGCATGGTGACCGCAGCGGCGTTCACCATCGACGGGCGCACCCTGGCCACCGCCAGCCACGACGGCAGCGTGATCGTGTGGGACCTCACCGACCGGAATCAACCCCGGCCCCTCGGACAGCCGCTGACCGGTCACCACAACCAGGTGAGCTCAGCGGCGTTCACCGCTGACGGGCGCACCCTGGCCACCACCGACCACGACGGCACTGTGATCCTGTGGGACATCACCGACCGGAACCAGCCCCGGCCCTTCGGCAAGCCGCTGCGGACCGGCCACATCGGCCCGGTGAACTCGGTGGCGTTCGCCCCCGACGGAACCGTTCTGGCCACTGGCGGTGCGGACGCCACGGTGATCCTGTGGGATCTCACCGAGCTCAACGAGATCCGGGACAATGCGACGCAACGCGCTTGCGCTGCCACGGGGCGCGGTCTCAATCGTGACGAGTGGAATCTCTACCTTCCTGGGCTGCCCCACCAAAACACCTGCGACCCGATAACGGCCGGAGAAGATGGTGCAGGATGACGCTGCCCAGCTACCGCACCCGCACAGCGCTCTGCACCGTAGCCGCCACCCTGTTGATCGCAGCCGGATGCGGAGATACCGCAGACAACGGGGCGAGCACCGGAGAGGGTGATTCATCAGTACTGATCTTCGCTTCGGTGCCCGCCGATCAGCCGGCCGCTCTACAGCAGGCCCATCAACCACTTCTCGACATGCTCGTCAGCGAGACCGGCAAGGAAATTCTCTTCCAAACCGGTAGGGATTACGCGGCGATCATCGAGGGACTGCGCACCGGAGAAATCGATATCGCCGCAGTCGGACCACTCGCCTACGTCCAGGCCAAGCAGCTGGGCGCCCCGATCACCGTGGTGGTTGTCCGGGTGGACGAAAAGGGCGGGAAACCAGGATATGAGGCTTACGGCATCACCCGGACCGGCTCACCAATCAAGTCCCTGGCCGATTTCCGAGGCAAGAAGGTTTGTTTTGTGGACCCCAGCTCCGCCTCGGGTTACCTGTATCCGAAGGAGGCTCTGCTCAAGGTGGGCATCGACCCGGAAACCGACACGGTGCAGAGCTTCAGCGGTCGCCACGATGCCGTGGTCCTCGCGGTGGCCAACGGCCAGTGCGACGCCGGCTTCGCGCTCGACCGCATCGTCGACCAGCGGCTGATCGAGGAGGGCAGGCTCCAGCCCGGTCAGATCACCAAGGTCTGGACGACACCGGAAACCGTCCCCGGCCCCCCGATAGTGATCGCCGACCACCTGGCTGCACAACTACGCCAGCAGTTGACCAAGGCCCTTCAGCAGCAGGCCAGGGCCGACTACCTCCGGGAACACGGTTTCTGCCAAGGCGAATGCGCGATCGCCGACGGAGTCGCCTACGGCTATAAGCGAATCGATGATGCCTACTACAACGGCATACGCGAGATCTGCCGAAGGATCCGCGATAATTCCTGCACCGGAAATTGATCCCGGGCGGACCGCAGGTGCGTGGCCAGGGCCCGGCACACCTTGTCGACCCGTTCCAGGCTTCGGACGCTGTGCAGCGAGCCCAGTCGGGGAAGCATCTGACCGAGCAGTTCACAGGCCCGATCGACATCGCTGTGCGGTTTGCCCGCCGCGGGTAGGTAGGAGGTTGCCAGCGCAGTCGTGCACAGCACGTAGCGGCGTCCCCGGCCGGCGGAGGAGGGCAGCAAAGCGGGTGCGGTCTCACGGCCACGGGATTCCGGCCGGGTCTCGGATGAACGAGCAGCAGAGCTCGTCTGAGCAGTTCAGGATAGCCGTAACCACTGCCGATCAACTACAGTGCCTTAGCTAAGGCTAACCTTATCTGTGGATTGGAGCTGTAGTGGGATGCATGCAGGGCCCACGGCTGGCAATGCCCGCGCTCGCCGAGCGGGCACGAACCCTCACCGCTCGCGGTAGCGCCGCCATACTGATGGCCACCCCCCGCGGTCGGCTGGTGCCGATCCTGCACCACGTGTACGAGGACGGCTCGCTGCTGTTGTTGCTGCCCGAGGAACCGAGTTCACCGGCCCTGGCGGAGCTTGCGCCAGGAGGTGAGGTGTCGGCAATGGTAGAGATCATCGACACCGCGCCGGTGGCGCTGCGTGCGCCTGTCCGTGGCCTGCTGTGGAGCACCGGTTGGCTCCGCGCGCTGGCTCAGGATCGAGCTCGGCATGCCGCAGCGAGATGGGCGGAGCGCCGTCCCGATCCTCGCTTGCTCGATGTCGGGCACACGGCGAGCCTGCTATGGCTGCGTCCGGCTTTCGGGGTGTTCTCCGACCTGGAGGGCAGTGGCTGGCTCACTACAGCCGACCTGGCCACGGCCAAGCCCGACCCGTTATGCCACATCGAGCACTCTTGGCTACAGCATCTCGATCAGGATCACCCCAACATCCTGCGTACCCTCGCCAGTCGCATTCTCATGCCTTTACAGCTGGCGAATAGCCAGGTGAGACCGCTCGGCATAGACCAGTTCGGCCTACGGCTACGAATCGAAGGCAACAATCATGCACATAACGTGCGGCTGGCTTTCCACCAACTGGCCACCACACCGATCCAGCTTGCCATTGAGCTACAGCGTCTGGTCAGCTGCCCCGACTATTGATCGTGCCTGATCTCTGACGAGCTCGATCACGTAGACAGCTCGGGTCACTCGCCTGGCCCTCCGTGCTGGGTGCGCGCAGCAGAACGGTCGCGGCGAGGCAGGTCAGGGCGGCAACGGCCGAGAGCGCGTAGGCCAGCTATCCACCAGTGGGTTGCCAGGTGGCCCACTGACGAAGCAGGACCACCGTCACCGCAGCACAGGCGACTGCGGTGACGGTGGTCCTTCCTGGGTCCGCATCCCGGAGACCTCGTGGGTCACCGATCAATAAGGGCAGCAGCCCGACGGACGCGGCAACGTAGCCGAGATGAGTGGCCAGGTCGGGCACCCGATGTCCGGCAAGCAGCGATCCGGCATCGAGAAGCGCGTGGCCGACCAGCAGGACCTGCAGGATCACCAGCGCCAGGGTGTGTGCCGGCCCGGGCCGGCGCCGGGCGAGCACAGCGCCCAGCGCCCAGCCTCCCAACACCAGGCTCTCCAGAATGAGAAACCCAGTGAACGGCCGGATCACGGCGAAGAATCCACCGCGAGGGAAGCCTCGAGACGCGCACGATGGGCGCGGTTGCGCTTGCTGCGCCGTTTGGTCAGCCACACGGTGATGCCCGTGAGAGCGAGCAACACGGGGGTGAGCCCGAAGAGCACGCCGATCAACCGCGGCGCCCAGGGCACGATGGAGCCGAAGTGCAGTCCGTATTGCCAGTTCTGCCAGTACTGTTCGGTGATCGGGCCATCGGATTTCGGATAGTCAGTGGTGCCGCCGCCGTGGCTGTCGACCTCGACGTAGACCTGGCCCTGATAGTAGGAGTCCTTGTAAGCGTCGAATCCCTCCCGCAGGCTGAACCCGTAGGAACCACCCGGCTCAGTCGGGGTCGTTTCGTACACCCCGACGACTCTGCCCTGGGGATGCAGTGCCAGGGCGACGGCCTGAGCGTCTCGAACGCTGAGCAACGGCCCGGTGCCCGGCTCGACAGGCTCCGGCTCGCCGGGATCGGAGCCGGGCAGCAGCGCGTAGTAGGCCTTCTGGACCCACTGGAACTCGAAGCTGGCTCCGGACACACCCCACATCAGCAGCAACGGAATCGCAATGATGCCGACGAGCTTGTGCAGGTCCAGATCACGCACATAGGCGCCGCGACCCCGCCGGAACTGGAACCCGGTGGCGAACCTGCGGATCGTGGGCCACCAGATCACCAGGCCGGACAAGCACAGAAAGATCAGCAGCACCCCGAGACTGCCGAGGATGAGCGCGGCCCAGGTGATTTCCTCGCTGAACCCGGGAACGTGCTCCTGGGTCCACGCCATGTAGAGCGGGTAGCCCTCGCAGCTGAACGCACAGTCGTGCAGGTTCACCAACGCCCGCATGATCCACGGCGACTGAACCGCCACAGCGTTGATCGCTCCGGTCCCCGGGTCGACGAATGCCGACTCGTCGCGGCCGGTGACCGCGCTGTCCCCGGACACCAACCACACATCACGGAACGTCCTGACGTACTGCGCCTGGAGGTCGGGTACCTCGCGTTGCACCACCTCCAGGGCTTCGATCGCGGTCAACGGATCGGCGGACGCCGTGGACTGATAACGGTCCGGGTAGCCCCAACGCATCACCTCGGGCTGCATCAGCAGGATCGCCCCCGACACCACCTCGACCAGCAGCACCAGCCCGAGGGTCAGCGAAGCCCAGCGATGCGTACGAATCCACCAGGGCTTCAGTGGGGGAACAATCCGGCGTCGCCGCCGTGGGCTGAGCTTGATGTCATCAGCGGCCTCGACGGGATCAACGTCGATCGGGGCGATCCGCGATGTGTCAAGGGCCATCACGCCCCCCTTCCGTACGTCACTTGAATGAGGTTAGGCTAACCATAGGCCATACATAAGTGAAGGTGTATCCGAGAACTTCGGGAGACAGGCGTCATGACTCGAACCGAGAACGTCATGTCCACCGCACCTCCCCTTCCGCTCTGGTTGACAAAGTTCCGGCTCGCCGACGGCAGCCCCTTGAACGGCTGGACGCTGGCCACCCGCCGCCGACGGGCCGCAGCGTGGGCGCTGGATCTCGTACTGATCCTGGTCACCCTGGGTATCGGGTGGGCGATCAGCGCTTGGCGACTCTGGGCGCACGGCACCACTCCGGGCAAGGCCCGCCTCGGGTTGGTCGTCTTCGCCACCGATACCCGACTGCCCGCGACTCAAGCACGGATGGCGCTGCGCGGCCTCGTCTACCGATCGCTGGCCAATCTCATCGGACTGGCCACCGCCGGAATCGGCTGGATCTACGTCCTGGCCGGCGCCAACGGCACAACCCGGCGCACCCTGTACGACGATTGGTCGCAGACCATCGTGCTCGCCGGCCCGGCCGAGATCCGGCTTCGGAGCCGAATTGCTGTTCTGAGTAGGGCGGGAATCAGAACTGGTAGTACAAGAACGGGCTGAAGGTGCCGGTGGCGATGAGCAGGGCGGAGTAGAACAGGCCGGCGGTCATCACACCGATCCGCAGGGCGGTGGCGGGCCGGGAGCGCACGGCTTCCAGGTAGGGGCCGGTGACCGGGCGGGCGGGCAGCAGGAACACCAGGGCGGCCAGCAGCAGGATCAGCATGCGCTGGTTGGTCAGGGAGGCGTGCACCACATCGGTGAGGCCACCGAAATCGGGAATCAGCATGTGCTGGATGAAGACGAGTGCGGTGCCCAGGTCCGGCGAACGGAAGAGCACCCAGCCGACCATCACGATGAGCAGGGTCAGTATCCGGCGCCTCACCCACCGACCGGGCTCGGCGTCCGCGGTTGCCCACCCGAAACGACGCTCGATCACCAGCGCGCAGCCGTGGTAGAGCCCCCAGATCAGGAACGTCCAGTTCGCGCCGTGCCAGAGACCGGTCAGGATGAAGACGATCCAGAGATTGCGGTAGGTGTTCGCCACCCCGCCCCGGTTGCCGCCGAGCGGGATGTAGACGTAGTCACGGAACCACCGGGACAGCGACATGTGCCACCGCCGCCAGAACTCGGTGATACTGGCCGACGAGTAGGGACGCGCGAAGTTCTCCGGCAGCTTGAAACCGAGCATCCGCGCCAGCCCGATGGCCATGTCGGAGTACCCGGAGAAATCGAAATACAACTGCAGGGTGTAACCGATCGCCCCGAGCCAGGCGATCGAGGTGGTCATCTGGTCGGCCGGGGTGGCGAAGCAGGCATTCACCATGGGCGCCAGCGAGTCCGCGATCACGACTTTCTTGGTCAGCCCGAGGGCGAAGCGGGGAAAGCCGGCGGCGATGTCGTCCAGCCGGTGGCTGCGCAGCTGCGGAAGCTGGTCGGCGATCTCGCGGTAACGCACGATCGGCCCGGCGACCAGCTGCGGAAACATCGCGATATAGGTGATGAACGAGACCGGATCGCGCAGGGCGGGTCGTTCCCCGCGGTAGATGTCCACCAGGTAGGAGATGTGGTGGAAGGTATAGAAGGAGATCCCGATGGGAAGCACGAGCTCGACGACCGGCAGGTCGAGTCCGGTCAGGGCGGCCAGCCCGGCGGCCTGCTCACTGGCGAAGCCAGCGTACTTCCAGACGACCAGTACCGCGACGTTGAACGTGACGATACCGAGCAGCAGCCGACGGCGGCGCTGTGGTTCGAGGTCCCACTCGTCGGGCTCCAGCGCCGGGGCGACCAGGAAGTTGACAAGCATGCAGGCCAGCAGGAGCAGCGTTGTCGGGCCGGCGCCGACCGCGTAGAAGACCAGGCTGGCGCTCGCCACGATCCCGTTGCGCCAACTCCGAGGCGCGATGAGAACGGCCGCGAGCACGGCCGGCATGAAGTACCACAAGAACAGTGGATGAGCGAAAGACATGGCTGGGGCGGCAGCCTAGCCCAGATGAAAGTCTCCCAGGAGGCCTCGCTGGTCGCGACCGGTACCGGGCCGGCTCGCCCGTAGTTGCCGTCGATACGAATCGGCAAGATCGGTGTAGCTGGCCTCACCCGCGCTGGTCACCCGAAGTCGCAGGTAACCAGTGCCTTCCTGGGCACGTCCAGGGTGGATGTGCCCCTCAGCCAACAGCGTGGCCAGATTGGACTCGATGTAGGCGGGAACGCGGAGACCCCGGTCGACGAACGCCTCGTGGCCGAACTGCACGATCCCGCCCCGCCGGACTCGACGCAGCGCCAGGAACCGTCCGAGCTGCGGGCTCACTGTGTACTCCCCTCTTGGCCGTGGAAGCCCCCCGCAGCGACTTTCGTCGGGTGCGGTCAATCGGTTCGGCACCCGGCGCCGCTGTCGGGCTGATATGACTGAGGACAACGCGCCTGACTACTCCCGCGGCAGCGCGTGGTCACAATGGGTATGTGCGGGGTATGTGCAAGGGGTGTCGGGATTGGTAAGAATGGCGCCGCCAGGCGCTAGGAGATGAGCACGATGACGTCAGCGGCCGACCCGGCCCCGACCAGAAGGGACCGGGCCACATCAGCGTTACCGACTCTTGACCCGGCACCCACCCTGCGTGACCCACCCTGGTCAGCAACGGTCGGGCCAGGCGGCACAGACCTATCCGCGCCCTCGGTGGTACCTCTTCTCCCAGCCGAGCTCGCCGCCCGTTTCCAGCTGATGGGCACTCTGCCCCAGCACGGAGCCGAGGCCGACGTGGTCCGGGTGCGGGACGCGGCGGGTCAGGATCTGGTGATCAAGCTCTACCGTTCGGAGATCAGCCCCGACCCGGACGTCTGGCGGGCGTTGCCGCAGCTGCGCACCCCGAATCTGGTCCGAGTACTGGAGACCGGTCAGGCGGCGGGCCGCAGTTACGAGGTCATGGAATACCTGCCCGGAGGCAACCTGCGGGCGCTCACCGGGCGCCAGCTGGACACCACCACGATCACCGAGGTGATCCGGCAAGTGACCGAGGGTCTGACGGCGCTGCATGCCGCCAACATCACGCACCGGGACATCAAGCCGGAGAACCTGTTGCTGCGCCGCGAGCATCCGATGGAAATCGTGCTCACCGACTTCGGGCTCAGCCGCCACCTCGACCAGTCGATGATTTTCTCCACGGCTGCCCGCACGCTGATCTACACCGCTCCGGAGACCTTCTACGACCACGTGTCCTTCGCGCGGGACTGGTGGTCGCTGGGCGTCATCGTGCACGAGCTGGCCACTGGCAAGCGACCCTTCGAGGGCCTGAGCGAACACCCGATCATGATGCAGCTCAGCCGGAACGCCTTTCCGGTCGATGACGTGGCGGACCCCCGGCTGCGACTGCTGTGCCGCGGGCTGCTCGTGCACGACTTCGAGGCCCGCTGGGGGCAGCAGGAGGTGCGTCAATGGCTCGCGGGCCAGTCACCCCCGGTGGCGAAGAACCGCGGCCCGGCCGATCAGCCCACCGACAACGTCCGGCCGTTTCTGTTCCAGCGCGAGCACTACACCGAGCCGCGTCTGCTCGCGCTGGCCATGGCGCAGAACTGGGCGGTGGCCGCCCGCCTGCATTTCGCCCGGCTGGGCGAGCACTGGAATGATCTGCGTGCCTGGCTGGCACAGTTCGACGACCCGGACCGCTTCGACGTGGCGGGTCGCCGGGAGATGGTGGACGAGCTGTCCGAACCCGGCCCGGCGGATGGCAAACTGCTGCGGCTGCTGGCCTGGCTGGACCCGGGACTGCCGCCCATCTACCGTGGGCTCTCGCTGGCTCCTCGCCACGTCGTGGCCGTCGCCATGGCCGCGGCCAACGGGGACCCCAAATCCGCGGCGATAATCGACGACCTGTGGTGTCAGCGGCTGCTGCCGGTGCTCGCCCAGTTCGCCGGCGCTGGATCGCTGCGGGACCTGGACAGCCGTTGGCAGGCCCTGCTCACCGACTTCGACCGGATCTGCGAGCAGCTCAAGGAGCGTGCCCCGCAGGTGGCGGACCGGTTGTCCGATCCCGACGCGCTCCAGTGGGCCCGCGCGGTGCTGCTGGCCCAGGCGTCGTCGTCGAGCAATGTCACGACCGCGCTGGCCGACCAGGTGCGCCAGATCCGCCGCCGGCTGCCGGCCCCCGTGCCGTGGTTCGTGGACTTCTTCCGCGAGATGGGGCACACCCCGCAACGCGTCGTCATCGGTCAGCTGGTCGCCGCGCTCGCGCTCGCCGAGGCGGAGAAGAGCGTCCGGGAACGGGAGATCCTGGCCCGGCAGCCCGCCGCCCGCCGCGCGCTGTGGTACCAGCAGGAGGAACATCGCCGGGCCGGCCGGATGGGGGCGGTGGGCTGGGCACTGGCCGGTATCGGGATCGCTCTGCTGC
>JBOHHD010000529.1:0-8241 GCA_050700515.1 Pseudonocardiaceae bacterium | reverse complement strand
GAAGTGGCTCGGTCAGGAAAGCTTCGTGATGACGTTGACGATCTACGCCGACTACACCCCGAGAACGAAGACGGGAAGGCCGTCCCACGCGCCCGGCCGGTGGCCTCGGTCGCGACCGCTCCTGCCTCCGCGCCCGCCTTTCGGCGCCGTTCCGCTGGGTAGCCTGGCAACCCCGAACAAGGAGTGTTGATGGCGACAACGAACGACAACACTACGGCCGTCACGATCGACAAGGTCGACGTCTGGTTCAACCCGGAGAGCGCCGAGATTCACATCACGACGCGTGATCCGGACGCCGCGAAGTTCCTGCAGCACACCACGATCTCGAACAAGCCGGACTCGGTGCGGTATCACCGGACCTTCTATCGAGACCTCGCCCGGCTCCTTGTCGCGCAGGGAAAGGACGTGCCCGGCTGGACAGTGGACGGTCCGACGGAGTAGCCCGTCCGCCCACGGAGCGTGCGGCTCCCTGGCCGAGAAGCCCTGGCCCGTCTACTCGGCGGTGACCGGGGCTCTCGCGTGTCGACGATTCGGGTCAGTACGTTGCCCCACCACGTCCATGGTGGGGGCGATTACCCGGACATCCCGTGCGGCGACTGCCTCGATGACGTCATATAGAGCGTGTCTTCGTCGCAGGTACCGGATTTCACCAGCCCGCGACCAGGACGGTGGGGTCGGGAGGTTAGGGATCATGTCGGAGCTACTTGCGGCGATAGCGTTTTGTAGCGTCAAGCCATGGAGTCGCTCAGTGAACCGTCTGCCAACACGTTCGTCGTGCACGACACTCGCATCTTCGATGGAGCGCAGATCACTGAGTGCGATTCGGTTCTGGTGGTGGACGGGCGCATCGCAGCCCTCGGCCAGATCAGTGCACCGCACGGTATTCCGGTGCACGACGGTCGCGGCACGACGCTGCTCCCCGGCTTGATCGACGCGCATGTGCACACCTCCGAGGAGGGTCGACGTGACGCGCTGCGCTTTGGCGTCACCATCGAGCTGGACATGTTCAACGACCCCGAGCCGCTGCCCGAGGCCAGGCGCCGGCGCCAATCGCTGGACCGCACCGACCAGGCAGACCTGTGGTCGGCCGGTATCGGGGTCACCGTGGCGGGCGGGCATCCGAACGTCCCCGGCTGGGAATACCCGAGGCTCACTCCGGACGCCGACCCGGATCAGTTCGTCGCCGACCGGATCCAGGCCGGCTCGGACTACCTCAAGTTCATCCTGGACGACGGTGGGACGCCGCCACTGCCCACCCTCACCCCGGAGCAGGTCCGCGCAGTCATCGCGGCCGCCCACCGTCGGCGGCGGATCACGATCGGCCATGTCGAGGTGCTGCGGCACGCCAGGACGGTCGTGGATGCCGGCACCGACGGCCTGGCGCATGTGTTCGTCGATACCGCGCCGGACGAGGCGTTTGTCGCGGCTATCCAGCAGCGTGGTGCCTTTGTGGTGGCCACGCTCTCGGTGTTCGACTGCGGTGTGGGCGCTGACGAGCTGTTGATCGATTCCCGGGTGCGCCCGTATCTGTCGGTCGACCAGATCGGAGCTCTCCAGAGCCGCAGACCCGGCTGCCAGTCGAGCATGCTTGAGATCGGGAGGGCGAACGTCGGCCGGCTGTACGCGGCGGGCGTGCCGATCCTGGCCGGCACTGACGCCGGCTTACCGGGCACCGCGGACGGCGTCAGCATGTATGCCGAGCTCACCCATCTGGTCCGGGCCGGGCTGACTGCTCAGCAGGCCCTGGCCGCAGCCACGGCGGTGCCGGCCCCACCACTTCGGCCGCACCGATCGCGGCCGCATCGCCCCGGGGCTGCGCGCCGACCTGCCGCTGGTCAACGGCGGCCCGACCCACGATATCGCGGCGGTCCGAGACATCGCCGTGATCTGGAAAAACGGCTACCCAGCCGACCGCACACCGCCCCCTGACGCGGATCAATGACCCGCTAGGCCCCCCAGCCGACCCGTGGGGATCCGTTACCTTCCCTCGCTCAGGTAGAGGGGTTCTCGATGAAGGTGATCGTGTTGCCAGCGGGATCGGTGGCCGCCGCCAACTTCGCGTCCTTGGTGGTGGTGATGATCTCACCGAGGGTGATGCCGCGGGCGGCCAGCTCGGCCGTGTGTGCCCGCAGGTCGTCGACCGCGAAGTTCAGGGCCGTGCTACCGGCCCGGTCGACGTCGCGGTAGACCTGAACCCATGCGGTGTCGGTGAGGTGCCAATCCGCTAGGCCTGGCATCGGTTGCGCGTCGACCTCTCGCCCGAGGAGGCGTTCGTACCAGGCGATCGAGGCCTCGAAGTCGGCGACGGGAACGACGGATAGGACCTTGGTTACGGACATGGGAGGTATTCCCTTCGATCCTCAGCGTGGGCCCGCCGTCGCCGCCGGGGCGGCCCATGCGGCGAACACCCGTTCCGGTGCCGCCGGGTAACTGCGTTCCAGGGTGAACGTGGAATGGAGGACGGAGTACTCAATCACGGTCTGCTCCCGGGCTGTGCTGGGTTGGCTCTTCGGCGAGGTAGTCCCCGAGGTGATCGAGGCGGCTTTCCCAGGCGGTCCGCTGCCGACGAAGCCAGTCTTCGGCCGTCCGCAGCCCAGTTGGCTCGAGGTGGCAGGTGCGAACCCGGCCGACCTTCTCCGATCGGACCACCCCACTGGCTTCCAAGACCTGCAGGTGCTGCACCACTGCCGCCAACGACATGGGCAGCGGCTGCGCAAGCTCGCTTACCGACGCGGGTCCGCGGGTCAACTGTTCCACCATCGCCCGTCGGGTCGGGTCGGCGACCGCGTGGAACACCCGGTCCGGAGCCACCTCATGCTTAAGCATGTCCTTGACTGTATCTTGACCTTGCCAGATGGTCAAGTAAAAGGTTAACTATCTGGTCGGCCAGGGCCGTGACGCGGCAGTGTTGATGGAACCGCCACCGAACTGGCGTTCCATCGAAACGTCGGGAGTGACGACGTCGCGATCAAGCTCAGGCTTGGCCATGCCACGACGCCGATCGGCCGGATGCTGGCGCAGACGCTGGACACGTCCGCCCAGTTCGAGCATGACGTTGGCCCAAAAGCTGGAGTTCGTATGCTGAAAATTGTGGAGCTAACGTTAAGGAACCTGATCAAAACCATTGCAGACCGGCTGCTATTATAAATCGTGCGCCGTGGACCGCTGGCATCTTGACGGGGGGATGGCTGATCGCAATGTTGATCCATCCGTGGGACGCGGGCAGTAGCGCGGATCCACCTGGCGCGTCCGAACCCGGTGTGGCGGGCGATCGACGAGAACCGCAGGATCGTGCTGGTGATAACCGGTGACTGGGTCTTTGTGCCCGGCGCGTGGAAGAAGCTCGCGGAACTGGATGAAGATCCGTCCTACGGGGTGCCGACCACCTACTGCACCTCGGTCCAGTTGATGTGCGATGCGTCCATAATGGATGCCGAGGCCGATAAGGCCGACATACTTCGCCAGCAGATCGCCCGCCTCGATCCCGATGGTGGCCTGGTGGATCCGATTGCGCACGGCCGTACGCTGCGGGGCATCCGCGGCCTGCACCTGGATATCCAGGAGATCCGCGCCAAGTTCAAGTACGGCGGCAATGCCGATGGGAGGCACCGTCACCACGTTGCCGAGCGGCTGGCTGGATCCGAAACGCCTGGCGCTGCCGCTGCGTTGACGCACCTGTTGCGCCGTCCTGGCATTGACGGTCTGCTGAACGGCGAGGCCGGCGGGTGAGCGGGTTGCGCGACTACGAGCAGTGGCATCGCCGGTACGACGACCCCACCTCGGATCTGTCGTGGCGGTTGCGCACGGTTCAGGGTTACCTCCGCGAGGCACTCGACCGGTATGCCGGGCCGATCCGGATTCTGAGTTGCTGCTCCGGTGACGGTCGCGACCTGGTGGAGGTGCTGGCCCAACGTGCTGACGTCGAGCGGGTCAGCGCCGTCTTGGTGGAGGTGCACCCGGTGATCGCCGAGCGCGCCCGGCGGTCCGCGGCTGCCGTGGCCGCGCACGTCGAGGTCCGTATCACGGACGCGGGAGTCACCGACAGCTACCTCGGCGCGGTGCCGGCCGAGGTGGTCCTGTTGGTGGGCATCTTCGGCAACATCAGCGACACCGACCTGGCCCGGACCATCGCCACCGCACCGGCGTTGTGCCGGCCGGCGGCGACCCTGATCTGGTCGCGGGCACGAGCCGGTGGGGACCTCAACGACATGGTCCGGGCTCGTTTCGCGGCCGCCGGCTTCACCGAACTCGGCTATGCCACGTTGGACAGCGACACCTGGCCGGCTGTCGGCGTGATGCGTTATGACGGGCCACCTGTGCCACTGCCCACCGGCAAACAGCTGTTCACCTTTCTGCGTTGACCGCAGGCGGTTATCGAGCCAGCGACCAAGGATCGTTCCGGCCCGCCCACAATCCTCATCGTGCTCACCAGGGGTGCGCCGCAGTGGTGGCTCACCAAGACCAACCGGCGGGTGACCTGTTACTACCGCTATCTCCGGGACACTGATTTCGGGCCAGATTTCCTCAAGGTCTTTGCCTATTCCCGTAGGTTCCATATACCGAATGGCGCGCCTGTGGCTGGTGATCAGGAACCGCACTTGGCTCGACGTTCCGCTACGCGAGGGGGATTAGCCCGTCAGAGTGAACTGACCTCCGATGATTGCACTACTGGCGGCGTGAATAATTACTGGCAGATCACAGACCGCACAATACTGATCCACCGGGCTGGTCCGTTAAGGTGTGTCAAGTCTTCCAGGGTTTCCAATCTGGTTCCGTTCGCACTATGGTCGTCGCAGCCAGCTCCACCATGTTGTCGGGGAAGGAGGGGAAGCTGGTTCAACAACCCGGCGACGATGAATGGTGGGGACAGTGATATCTTTCTGTGCGAGTTTTTCGCGGAGCTTGGGGATTGCCTTGGGGTCGGTTGTCGTGGCGATCTCTGCCATGGTGGCGACCGCTGGTTCCGCATCGGCGAGTGCCACCTTGACTGTTGCTGAATACGGGTTGATGAGTTCGTATCCCTACGGCACGCTGACGGTGTTCGGCACCGCTACTTGCAATGTGTCCTCGGGGACGGCGACTATCTCGGTGTCCGCCTTCCAGATCGTGATGCACAGTGCCAACGGATTCGGGACGACCACAGTGTCCTGCGCCTCGTCGCCAACCACATGGGAGGTGACGGTGGACCCCTACCTGTGCGACCCCTACTCGCCGATACCGCTGTACCAAGAACACTGTTTCCTGGCCAATTCCCTCGTCAGTACCGATGTCACTCTGACACGCAATGGTGTCCAGGAGGCCGCTGTGTTCCAGACGATCGGCACCTGACGCGCGTCTACAGATCACCCAGGACAGGGGACTCGAACGCCCGAGCTGAGGGATGATGAGTTCGCTACAGCGCGATGTGGACGTGGTCGGTGTGGCCGGGGACGGTGCCGCGGGGGATCGGGTGGCCGTTGTCGATGTTGCGGGCGTGCGGGCCGTTCCAGAACAGCTCGGTGAGCTTTTTGCCGTAGTGGTCGGCGGCCCAGTTGGCGAACCGGGCCAGGTCGGCCGGGTTGCCGCTGGCGTCGAAGGCGCGTCCTCGGTAGTGGAATGAGCCCTGGGTGTGCACGGGATCGACCCGGTCGTACGGGGCGTATTCGCGGATGGTCAGGTTGAAGCGTTTGTCGGCGATTGCGGTCAGTCGGCGCAGATCGATCTTTCCGGGTGCAGCGGGGACGCCCCCGTTGCCGTCACCTCGGGCGCGGGGGGTCGTCGGCAGGGTGTCACCGCGCGGGTGGTCGGGGCGGTAGAGCAGGCGCAGCAGCTCGGCGGTGCGCCGCGCGCCGGTGCTCTTTCCGGCGTCGCCCTGGCTGCCGCGCAGGGAGCTGATGAGTTGTTCCACGCTGCGCCGGGCGTGGCGGTCGCCGCGGTCGGCACCCAGGGCGCGCTCGCGGGCGTCGACCAGCATGCCGACGTCGCGGGCCAGCAGGTCGGGCAAGCGGCGCAGGCCGTACCAGTCGTCGATGGCCTCGGTGAGGGCGGCCTTCAACCGCCGCTCGTAGCCCGAGTGCGACACGGTGATCTTGTCGATGTCCAGGGCGTCGGCGTGCTGGCGGCAGCGGTGGTACACCCCCTGCACGGTGGCGAGGTGGCCGGTGAACTCGCGGGCCAGCTCCTGCAGCATCGTGGGGTCGACCACGATCCGCCCGGCCCGCCCGACCACGCTCGATGGCAGCCGCCACGGGCGCAGTTCCATGGCCTGCTGGCCCTGACCCGGCCGCGAACCTCCGCCCCGTCCATCGGAATCCGCCCACGGGCGCCGTTGCACCGCCCGCGCGGCGTCGTCGAGGAACGATCGGTGCGCACCGGTGCGGTAGGCCGTCCACGGGCCGAACCCGCCGGCGTCGCGCCACACCGCGTGCGCTGCCTTGGCGTTGTATCCCGGCTCGGACAGCCGGTCGGCGTCGAACCGGCCGAAGTGCACGCTGTTGATCTGCCACAGTCCGCGGGAATCCTCGGCCCCGGCCGCGTTCACCTCGGGGCGACCGCCCGACTCGGCCAGGGCTACCGCGACGGCGGTCTCCAGGTCCTTGCCCCGAAACCCCGCCTGGTGGGCGACCTTGGCGATCTCACCGGCGTTCAACGCACTCATCAGCTCACTCCGCCGTGATCAATTCCAGCGCGGAGGGCAATTCACCCCGGCCGGCCGGGGTGAGGACGCTGAGGGCGTCACCAGGGGAGGGGTCTCCGTCGTGCTCCGGTGGCTCGTCGGCCCGCACCCGCCAGGCGGTGCCGTCACCGGCCACCAGCCAGCGCACCTCGTCGACCTCGAACGGGCCGTCCGGTCCGTCGCCGTGGTTGCGGGCCACGGTGACCGCGACCGCACATCGGCGACCGGACACCGCGGTGATCCAGGACTGGGCGGTGGGCGCGGGAACTCCGGCGGCGGTCAGTACCGCTGTCGCGGCCGTGGCGGCGCCGCGGAGAAGCAGCTCGTCGGCGCGGCGGTGGGCCTCGGCGGGGACTGCGAGCCCCGTCGCGGCGGCGGGCGCGGTGATCTCGTCCGAGACCTCGTCCAACCGGCACAGCTCGCGCATCTCGTTAAGCGGGTCGGTCTCGGTGAGCCGGAGCGAGACCAGTCCACCGGCGAGCTCGGTGGCCACCACGGCGGTACCGGATGCCCCGACGATCACGGCGTGCCGGTCCCACGCGCGGGACACCTCGATGTCGATCTCGGCGATCCAGCGGGCGGCGTGGCAGGGCGCCAGCAGCCGGGCCAGCGGGTCGGCGAGCAGAACACCCTGATCAGGGCGGAGGTCGACCAGTTCGCGGGCGGCGAGGCCACGCACGGCGGCGGCGTCCACCCGGGGGTCCTCCTCGTCGTCGGCCACGACGAACCGGGGCAGGCACGCTCCGGTGAGCCGGTGCACCGCGCGCAGCTCGTCCAGGCTGACGACGAGGCTCGATACGGAACTCATGCCGATTGCCTCCGCTCGGCGGCTGGTGGTGCGGTCCGATTCTCGTCAGCCGCCAGCCGGGCCAGCCGGGCCGCCTCCCGCAGCCGGTCGCGGGCCAGCCGCAAATGATGTTGCCGGTGCTCATGCCCGGTGTGGCTGCGGAAGCTGTCGGCCACCCTGCCCTCCCAGCAGCCGTGGGTGGCCGCCACCTGCCCGCGCAGCCGAGCCAGCACGTGATCGAGCTGGCCGGCCTCGCGGTCCAGCAGCCCGGCGAGCTGGTCCAGTTGCTCCGGTGATGTCAACCGCTGCATGTCACCGACGCTGGCACCTGGCTGACCGGGTGGGAAGGGGAAGCCCTCCCCATCGCGAGAGGAAGGGCTTCCCCTTCCCCCGACGTGGTGGCCTCCCTAGCGTTGCGGAAGCTCATCCGGGGCTTGTCCGACAATTAAGGAGAACGAAATGTCATTGATCAAGGGTGATCTGGAGTCGATGCGTCTGATGTCGCGGAACCTGGAGCGCCAGGGCGACACCGTCGACGGTCTGCTCCGGGAACTGCGCAATCAGCTGCAGAGCACGGAATGGACCGGAAACGCCGCCAGCCAGTTCCGTTCCTCGTGGCAGAGCGAATTCGAGCCCGCGCTGTCGAGAATGTCCGAGGCGCTGCATCTCGGTGGCCGCGAGGTCGACAACCGGGCCCGCGCGATGGCGCATTCGCAGGGCGACGCGTACTGATCCCGGTCCCGCCGGATGGCCGGCGAACTCGCTGCGAGGTGTGTTGTGGAGTGGGAGATCCGGCTGG
>JBOHHD010000528.1:0-2128 GCA_050700515.1 Pseudonocardiaceae bacterium | reverse complement strand
CCAGAGAACTCTGGTCGGGCCTCGACAGTTATCGGGGGCCTCGTTCAGGCCGAGATCGCTGGGGGTTCGACTCGCGCAGGGTCAGAACTCCGTGCCGTGTTGTGGTGATCGATCAGTGGCGAACCCGGTGGCCAGCTGACGCAGCACTTGATCATCCCTCACCTGCAGCAGCCCGGCCCGAGAGAGGGCCAGAACCCGATGCCCGCCGAGGTACAGCGAGCCCAGGGCGGCGATCTCGATGTGCGCGTCGGCCAGCCGATCGGTCGGCTCACAGCCGGCTCCCTCCGGCCCCCCGCGCAAGCGGAATCGGCCACCGCGGCCCAGGAATGCGTCCTGCACCTCGATGCTGACGTCGATGTCGGTGGCGTACCGCCGGTGCGTCAGCGCGGCGGGTACGTCCAGTAGCCGGATCCATACCCCGTCGTTGAGATCGGTGGTGCGCACCTGCCTGGGATCGGCGAGCAGAAAGGGCAGTGGGTCGTCGAGCGGGCAGGCGTGGGTCGTGATGGCCTGGATCAGGTCCAGGCCAAGCAGCACCCGCCACAGTGCGATGTGCGCCTTGTCGGTAACCGTCACCAGATCCACCACCCGGCAGCACCTTTCGGCCTCGTCGATCCGGTAGGCGGCCCAACCGTCCGGGTGCACCAGGTGAAACAGCGCCGATCCCCCTCGTCGGCGACTCTCGCGGTCCAGGAACTGGTAGTCCCACCAGGCCGGGTTGCGGGACAGCGCCCCCGGGGTGCGTGCGCACCACCGGCGGTGCACGTCCGGCGCGTGCTCGCGGGCCTGGCCCGCTTCGACCTGGCGTACCCCTCCGGGGTCCGGCGCACCGGGCCGGAACGCGACCAGTCGACGGTCGATCCGTACCGAGCGCGTGGTGGTGGCCGGCCCGTAACCGAAGCGACCATAGATGGCGCCCTCGCTCGCGGTCAGGATGGAGATCGCCATCCCGTCTTGGATGAACCTGCGGTGCTGCGCCAACAGCAACGCGCGCAGCACGCCGCGGCGCCGGTGGGTGGGTATCACCGATACCCAGGTGACACCGGGAACGTCGAGTCTTGCACCACCGGGGACCGTCATCGCGAACGGGAAGTGGCCGGTGACCCCCACGATCTGCTTGTCCACGGGATCGCAGGCCACCAGGAAGTGGTCCGGTTCGAAGAACGGCCGGATATCGGTCATGTTCTGTTCGCTGTAGGTCACCCCGAAAGCGCGCCCGTCGGCGATGCCGATACCAGGCAGGTCATCCCACTCAGCGCCGCGCAGCACAGTCTCCATGCCCTGAATTCTGCGCACCCCTAATCCTGTCCGCAACCTATTATTGGCGTGGCCATTCGGAGCCGAATCGCTGTACGGGAACCCTTACCGATCGCTATTCGGAGCTGAATAGCGGTGCGGACTCAAAGGGTGGGCCAGGAGTGTACCGGCTGGTTGGAGTGCATGTGCTCGATGTAGTGGCTGAGCATGTCCACCAGTGCGGCCGGACGGTCGGCTCCGCGATCACCCAGTGTCTGCACGGTTTCCCACTGCCAGGTGGCACCGGTTCGCCGCGTCACGCAGCGTCGCTCGATCACGCCGAGATAGAGCTCGCGCGCCGCGTCGGATACACCGCAGCTGCGTAGCCCATGATGGGCCACGGGGAGCAGCGTATGCAGCACCAACGCGTCCGGCGAAGTCCACCCGAGACCTGGCCAATACAGTAGTGCCTCCATGCCCAGCCGGGCACCCGCGTAAAGATTCTCTTCTGCGGCGCGAAACGGCATCTGTTGATAAACCGGTCTCTCCAGTTCGGTGAGTCCGCGCATCGCGCCGAAAAAAAATGCGGCGTTGGCCACCATGTCGATGACCGTTGGACCGGCTGGCAGCACCCTGTTCTCGATGCGCACATGCGGTATCCCCTCCGCCACGTCATATACCGGCCGATTCCAGCGCCAGATCGTGCTGTTGTGTAGCCGCAGCTCGGACAGCGAGGGAATAGTACCCTCGGCCAGTGCCGCCAGCGGGTCCTCGTCCCCAGCCTCGGGTAACAGCGGCGGGAAATACCGCACGTTCTCCTCGAAGAGGTCGAAGATTGAATTGATCCACCGTTCGCCGAACCAAGCCCTAGGACGCACGCCCTGATTACGCA
>JBOHHD010000527.1:0-1935 GCA_050700515.1 Pseudonocardiaceae bacterium | reverse complement strand
ACCACGCCCGCCAGCACGGCGGCCAGCAGCGCGGTCACCCCGCCGGTGATCACCAGCGCGTCGCTGATGTACAACGTCCAGGCGGACACCGCGTCGGTGCGGCTGTCCAGCAACAGCTTGTAGCGCCACGCCTCGGCCCCTGCGGTACCCAGCACCAGCGCGGCGGTGAGCCCGAGCAGCGGGATCGCGATGGCGGCCAGCGACCGCATCCGCTCCGCATCGCTCACCTGCGGCGCAGCCGGTGGTCCCGGCCGCCAGGTGACCAGCGGAAAGCCCCAACGCGGCGGGGTCGGATAGGACGGCGGACCGGTGTAGGGCATCCCACCGCCTAGATCACGGTGGGTGGCGCGCTCGTCTCGGCCACCAGGGGTCGGCCATCGGTCAACCAGGATTCCATGCCGCCCTCGACGTTCACCGCGTCCAGTCCTTGGGCCACGAGGTAAGCGGTGATCTGCGCGGACCGGATCCCCGAGCGGCACACCACGTGCACCGGCGGGTCGGGGAACGCCTCGACGATCTCCTCGACGCGCAGCGGTACCTGCCCCATCGGGATGTGCACCGCCCCCGGCGCGTGCCCCGCACGCCATTCGTCATCCTCGCGGACGTCGAGCAGCACCACATCGTCCGGCAGGGTGTACACAGGCAGGCCCGGCATCATGCCCGGATGATCCCACGCCCCCCGTGGGCGCGCCGTGAACCGGTTCAGCGCAGCTCCGCGAACGCCTCGTGCACCGCTGCGCAGGCCCGACCGATGTCCTCATCGGTCAGCGCGGAGCAGAGGAACCAGCAGGCCAGACCGGAGGCGTTGACATGGATTCCCCGCCGTAGCAGGGCGTGCCGGAACGCGTCGTAGCGCCCGGTGTCGAGGGTGAAGGTGTCGCGATACCGCGTGATCGGCGCCCCCTCGGGGCAGAACACCACCTGGAACATCGCTCCGACGCCTTGCACCGCGCACGGCACGCCGTGGTCGCGCGAGGCCCGGCAGATCGATTCCATGACGAGGCGACCGGCTTCGTCGATCTTCGCCGGGACCGCCGGATCGGCCAGCCGGGTGAGGGTCACCAGGGCCGCGGTGGCGCACAGCGGTGATCCGTTGTAGGTGCCGCCGTGCTTGATCCGGTTGGTGCCGACCTGGTCCAGGATGTCCCGGCGGCCGGCGAACGCCGCGATCGGCAGCCCGCCGCCGAGCGCCTTGGAGTAGACCGCGAGGTCGGGGAGCACCCCGAACAGGGTCTGCGCGCCACCCGCCCCGGTGCGCAGCCCCGTGCAGATCTCGTCGAAGATCAGCACGATGCCGCGTTGGGTGCACTCGTCGCGCAGGGCCTGGAGGTATCCCGGCACGGGCATGATGCAGGCGTTGTTGGCGACGATCGGTTCGCAGATCACCGCCGCGATCTCGCCCCGGTGCGCATCGAGCACCGAGCGCAGGACCTCGGCGTCGTTCCACGGGCAGATCACCACATCGGTGAGCACGCCCGGCGGGATGCCGGGTGAGTGCGGCCGGGAGATCGGCGCCTCGTACGGGCCGACCTGGGCCGGAGCCGGACGGTTCGACACCGCCAGCGCATCGACCCAGCCGTGGTAATGCCCCTCGAACTTCAGGATCTTGGCGCGACCGGTGACACCGCGGGCGGCGCGCAGCGCGCCCTGGATCGCCTCCGAGCCGGAATTGGCGTACCGCACCAGATCGGCGCACGGCACCAGGCGACAGATCAGCTCGGCCAGCTCGACCTCCGGGACGTTGCACGTCCCGAACATCACGCCCGTGGAGTCGATCCGGGCGGCACGTGGCCGATGAGTACCTCGCCGGGCAGCTCGGCTGTGCCGAGAGGGGCCCGAGCTGCCTTTTCGGCCACCTCGCGGTGCGATCCGGGAAGCACGGCAAGACCACCCATGGCGTCGTCGAGGCCGCCGAGGTAATGCATCGTGTGGATC
>JBOHHD010000526.1:0-1546 GCA_050700515.1 Pseudonocardiaceae bacterium | reverse complement strand
CGGGTGTTCCACTGTTTCTTTTAATGTTTGGCTGTTCGGCGAGACCGAGCAGCGCGGCAGGGATCTCCAGCACGTTTTCGATGCAGCGCAGCGTGTCGACGTCGCGGCTTCCTGCTCCACCCCGCTCGATTCGTGAGATCGTCGACTGGCTACGGCCTGTGGCCACACCGAGTTGAGTTTGGCTCAGTCCATGGGCCTTCCGGACAAGGCGGATCACCTCGTCGACCCGGCCTGCTGCAGCAGCCTCTCGAACTGTTCGCGACGCACATGCTGGATGCATCAACACTCCCCCTAACTGTAGATACATACCCACCGAGGGGCGCCAGTATGCACGATGCGGGTAAGTCGATGCGTAGTGCGGCTAGCAGGTTGGCACCATGATCGAGGCGCGAGCAGCCTTCACTGCGTGAACATCACCCACCGTAACGGCCATACATCTGCTGGGTGCCTGCAGGATGCGCAGGTCCCCTCGGAAGGCGCCACCGGGCAAGACCCCGGAGGCTTCCGATGACGGGCGCCGCGCTTGTCCTGTCCGTTGTTGACACCTGTACCGGGGAACTGCATCTCGTCCCTGTCGAGATGGCCGCCTTGCACCGGCAATCGGGGCGTTACCCCGCTTTGTGCGGCACCGAAGTGCCTGCGGCCAGCCTCACGACTCCGCCTGCTCGGCGCTGCCTGGCCTGCGCTCATAAGGTCCAGGCGCAAGATGGAAGCGGATCTTCACAGCGAAAGCCAGTCCGACGGCGCGGCATTCGCTTTCCGTGGCTCAGCAGGGGAGGCCGTCACCGTGATCGTCGTACGTAAACACGGCCACTTCCGCCCCCAGGTAGGAGGATCCTGATGGGACCAGCCGTGATGCAGCGGGACAACGAGCGCGGCCGAACCGTGGTTGATGGGCGCCGCACCGACGACGGGGACTGGTGCAAGCTGGTCGTGGTCCATGAGGTCACCGGCGGCTGTTTTGCCTTCTACCCCCACGGCGTCAATCAGTTCGGGGTGCGCCTGGCCAGGGTGGACGCGGTCGCCGTGGCGCAGGCGATCCTGGCCGGTGCGCAATGAGCGACCGTGACCTGTACGAGTGGCTGGCGCTGCGTCGGGTCCACGATGATGGTATCGCGAAGTCGGCCGGCGCCTACTTCGATAACGGCCGCCTGACGCCCGGGCACCTGACCGAGGTGTTCGACCGGCTCATCTGGACCGGACTGATCACCGTCGCCGATGGTGACCTGCTAGGGGACCTGCGGCGGCTCAGTCTCACCGGCATCGGGCAGGCCCGGTACGCGGCCCTGTCCGAGCAGCGGCGAACAGATCTCGTGGTGCCGCCCCCCGAATTCGGCACCACCTTCAGGTTTCCCGGAGCAGCGCCATGAAACGCCACAAGAGCAAGGCAAGCAGGGGGTTGGAGACCCGGCGCATCGTGTACGGCAATCGCCGACGCCCACACGACAAACCCCAAGAACTGAAGGTCGACGTCCACTGCGGCGAAGTGATCGATGACGATTACGCGGCCGCGATGGTGGCGGCGCGGACCACGCTGTCCTTGGCC
>JBOHHD010000525.1:0-2163 GCA_050700515.1 Pseudonocardiaceae bacterium | reverse complement strand
CTGGCCCTGGCCGAGACCGCCCCTACCGAGCGCACCCCCGACGAACCCGGCGTGCTCGGCTGCGATCCTGCCTGGGCTGCCAAGAACGCCGCTGACGCCCACTACGCCCTCGGCGGCGCCGAGTTGTGGGAGCTCGTCGGCCCCTTGGGATCGGTCACGACCGTCGACATCGACCTCGAAGTGACCGACCGGGCGGCCGCCTGCCTGGTGGCTGCAAGGCCACACCGACGTCACCGTGGTGTGCGCGGACAGCGGTTCCCGCGCCAGGGACGGGATCTGAATGTCCATCGTGGCCACCAGGTCGGGTTGGATATTGAAGGGCAGGACGAGTGCCGGTCGCACTGGTTGTTTCCTCCCAGTTGGGCAACGTGGCGGGACAGGAATCAGACAGCGCTCACCGACCGCGCATAGGTCGTTGTCGTCGTTTACTTTATGTATCCGCTTTGAGCAGATTCTTCTGGGCCATTAAGGCTGCTGTTGTAAGATTTTTGAACGGTGTTGCCATGCCAGATGTAGTGCTGCTGCGGCACCTGGGGACAGCTGTCCTTGCTCACGCAAGTGGTTGAGGGTGGTGCGGGTACTGTGCTCACCCTGTTGCAGCTGCCTGACCCGTCCACTGTGGTCTTCCGCACCCGGGTCGGCGTGACCGCGCTCGATCTCGCCAACATCCACGGTGCCCCGCAGTTGTCCCAGCTGCGCGCGGCGCTGATCGCCACGGCGTACAGCGACACCTACGCAGCTCGGGATGCGCTCGCCCACCCGCTGCTGCGCCCAGCGATGACGGCGGGCCAACACCGAGATCTGGCCGAGTTGGCCCATGCCTCCGGACTCGACAGCGGAACAATCCCCGAGCCGCTGTACGGCGACCTGCTGGCGGCGGTGTCCTCTGCCGAGAACCAGCTGCGAGTGCTCCTGGACCGCGATGTCGCGGGCCCATCCTTGCGCACTGCGACAGCTGAACGTCCGGGTGGCGTAACCCACCCGATGAGGTTCTCCGGTGCGGTGGGGCGGACCTCTGGGTTCATGGTTCTGTATCGGGCTGGGGCAGGGTGTAGTAGCGGTCGTGAGGTTGGAGGCTGAGTAGACGGCCGTTGTCGTCGAAGCACGCGGCGCGGAGGTATCGCCAAGCGTCGCCGGTGGTGGAGAGCAGCCGGTTGTCGGGGGGTGACCAGGACGCAGCGGCGTTGTCCGGGAAGTTCGCGGTAAGCCAGATCAGCGGCCGTTTGCGCCGCACTCACTTTCATTCGAGGCGGGCGGCGTCCAGGGTGGACGTGTTTAGGTGATAAAGCGTTTCGCCCCTCGTTCTTGTTCATGGGTGTTCATGGTGGTCCCATCACGTCCCATAGTGGTGCCATGACGGGTAAGGGCTGCGGGTGGTGGGGGGCGTGTGGGTGATCGGGTGGTTATGCTGCGCGCAATCGGGGGCACCGGAAAAAGGGATTCGAGGAGGGGTAATGGCTCAACCGGCAGGAGAGAACGGTGACCGCGTCCCGAGCACGCTGCGGCGGGTGTCGGCGGATCCGACGATGTTGAAGGCATTGCTGCGGGAGCGTCATTGGCAGAATTACGGTATGTTCACCCGGGCCTACCAAAAAGCCGCCATAAGCCTGGACAAGGATTTGGCCCAGACGTACCCGAGTTTGTCGACCTTTCGACGGTGGTTGGCTGGGCAGGTCCAGGACCTGCCCTACGCGGGGCACTGTGTGGTCCTGGAGGCCATGCTGCCCGGCTGGAGCGCCGCAGAATTGTTCCAACCCCCTCCTCAGCCCGAGGACCTCACCGGGTCGACACCGCTGCACGAGATCGCCGGACCCGCCGAACCGGCCAGTGCCCACCAGCCGGCCACAGCGATGCCAGCCGCCTTCAGCCGTGCAATCGGGGACGGAAACGGTGACACTGGGGTGGTCTGGGGCCGCCGACGCATCGTGGGTTGCGACGCCCGGGGCGTGCCGTTCCGCGAGGAGGTCATCGTGGCAGCCGAGGAATCCACTCAGTTCTGGCGTTGGAGCGCCACCACCAATGTCAACGACGAGATGCTCGAACAGATGAGCACCGACGTCGCCGAGATCGCCCAGCGTGCACGGACCGACCCGCCCGCCTTCATCTTCGCTGGCCTACTCCGCGGCCGCGATGACGTGTTCACCCTGATCGCCGGACACCAAC
>JBOHHD010000524.1:0-8880 GCA_050700515.1 Pseudonocardiaceae bacterium | reverse complement strand
GCGGGTCCCCGGCATGGGCGACGGGCACCAGGACTGTTCCGGGCAACCACGGCACCTGGAGTGCCGCTGCCAGGTGAGTGAGGGCGCCGTTGCTGGATCCGACGAGCACGGCGGGGTAGCGCCGCTGGGGGTAGCCGTCAGCGAGCAGCTCAGCCACAGCGGCCAAGTCGACCTCGGCGAGCCGGTGCGGGTCGATACCCTCCGCTGCCCCGATCCGCGTGTAAAGCCGTCGCAGGGCAGGCCATGGCAGCCTCCCGCCGACCCGGACCGCGGCCGCAGCGCCGGCACCGTGTCCCAGGTGGGGAAACGGCTGGCCACGCAGGGCCGCCGCAAGGCCGGCGTGCAGCACGGTGGCGGAGTCGAAGGAAGCCACCACCTCAGCCGGAGCCAGCCGGCTCGCACTAGAGCGGCTCATGGGAGCATGCCTTGGACCATGTCGACGAACCGGTCGACATCGGCATAAGGCCAGGAATGGGTGGCGTTCGGCACGACAAGCAGCTCACCACCGTGGTCCACGGCCAATTCAGCCGCGTACGAGTGCGAGGTGATGGCGTCGTTCTCGGCATGCACCACGGTCAGCCGGGCGCCGAGGCCGGGCAGGAAGTCCTCGATGCGTACCCTCAACGCGGAGCGGACCACCTGGGACACCCGCCGCAGGCCGGCCCGATGCCAATCCGGGATCTGCTCCAGGATCAGCCTCGGCCGCTCCAGGCGGCCGCCGGTCAGCCAGCGGCCGATTAGTCGCAGCGCGGTCCGGGCTTGCGGGTCCACCGTCGGGCTGATCAGCATCAGGTGCCGCACCAGGGACGGGCCTGCGGTAGTCGCCGCCACCGCGGCCGCCTGCGCGCCGACGGACAATCCGATGAGCAGGTCGACGGGCTCGGCGCGGTTCATCTGGTGGGCCAGCTCCTGACCGTAATCCCGCAGGTCGGTCTGGGCACCCGGCTCACCCGGCGCAGCCAGGAGATGTACCTCGACGCCCCGGTCGCGTAAGGCATCTGCCGCCGGCCGCACGTAGCTGCGGACAGCGGCACCGGGGATCATCAGCACGCGTGCCACCACTGTTGAGCTCAGGATTCCTTCCCCGGGCGGCTGGAGAGTTGGTCGAGGGTGGCAGTGAGGATGGCGGTGCCGATTTTGTCGAGCCCGGCCAGGAGCCGCTCGCGACCGCGGTCGCCGGCCAGCACTCGTCGTAGCGCGGTGACCAGGGCCGCCCAGTCAGTGGTAGCGACTTCGTCCAGGAGATCGGTCAGCTCGACCGGGATGGCGCCGCTGCCTGCCGTGGCACCGACTGCGGTGATGATCGGTCCCCAGGCCGCGAGGAGGTGGGCGGTGTTCACGGGCACGGCATCCGCTTGCTGGTCAGCGAAGGTCGCGGCGCTGACCAGCAGGTCGGCCAGGGCGTGCTCGGCAACAAGGGGGTCGGGGCACAGAGCGACCACGAGATTGCCGAAATGCACCCCGTCACCGGCGTCGACCAGGCGGGTGATCTCAGTCAACGTCGTGGGCAATATCGGTAACGGCACCTGAGGACTGCCGAGAGTGCCATGGAGCTCGCCGGTCAGCACGCCGAGGGTCTTGGTGAGTTCACCGGTGTCGCCAGTGAGGTGGTTGATGAGCGACGCGGTGAGGCGGTGAGCACATTGCTCGGCGGATTTCCCGGAAGCACGGAGCAGGTAACGAGCAAGGTCCTGGTGCGCCATGGAGATCTCGCGCGGGTCGGGGTGGACATACCGGAGGCGCAATGAGGTGCGCTGGAAGTCGACGGCGTCCTGGGGGTGGCCCCGTTTGTCCGCCAATTCGGCGCGAGCGCCGTAGACCATGGCGAGCTGCGTAGTGTCACCGACGGTGTCGAAGATTTCCTGACAGTCACCCAACAATTGATCAAGGTCGGTCAGTCGACCGAGGTGAAGCAGCGGGAGGTGGTTGTTGAACCGGGTGCACGCGGTCTCGTAGGGACTGGCGCCCCGTCGCTGCTTGATGGCGGCAGTCTCGTCATTGAGTACGATCGCCTCGTCCCATCGCTGCAAGGCCACTGCGGCCAAACGGCCGACATCGAGAATTCCCTCGCGGACGTTCCATGGGTTCACGCGCTCGTTGCCGGTGTATTGATCGGGCAGCTCAGCCATGCGGGCTTGCAACGCGGGCAAATCGATAAGGACCTGCTCGTGGTGGCCGAGCATACTGAGTATCTGCAGCCGCCGACCTTGGTCGCTGAGCTGGGTCCAGAACCCGAACCCGGCCTGGTCAGTGTGCTCGATTTTCCGGCCGGCCAGCGTGAGAGCCTCCCGAAGCCGGCCCTGATCACGCAGCAGGGAGATCATTTCGCCGCACGTGGTGGAGGCAAGCGGGTAGTCACCGCCGGCAGTAGCCTGCTCGTAGGCGCGACGCAGCAACGTTTCGGCCTCACCGGGATCTATCTTCCGGAGCGCGGCGGCAAGCACGACGAGGTCTTTGAGAGCGCCGGTGGCCTCGGCGATGCGGCGCAGGAGGGGAATGACAGCGAGCGAGGTGGCTGGGGAGTAACCGTCCCGTCGCAGGACACGTTCAAGCAGGCAACTGGCGGCATTCCAGTTCGGTTGACGCAGCAGGTAGCGGGCGGCGGCCAGGGCGGCCCGTAATACCAGTTGGTTGGTGTCCTTACCGGCCGCCTGCTGCTCGATCGCCCAATCACCGACGACGGTCCACCAGTCGGCCAGTTGCGCGTTGACCGCAGCAGTGACCGGCTCGGGAGTCGCTGCGTGGACGGCTTCGACGACACCGGGGTGGATCCGGTACTGCACGGGTGCGTTCGGATCGGTGAGATCGTCGATCGGGCCCACGGCGATCAGGGCGGTGGCGATCAGCGGAGCGGCCCATGCGGTCAGAGGTGGCGGTTCGCCGGGCTGCGCCAAACGCCGCCACAGGGCGACCCAGTTCACCCCGAGAACGGCCGTGCTCCGGTCGGTCTCCTCGACCCGGCACAGCACTTGCAGCAGCAGCCGCGCCGGGGCGGGCAGCGTCGCGGCGGCATGGGTGATCCACGAGGTGAAGATCTGCTGCAGCTGCTCGGCGTTCAGCCTGGTGTCGCCCTCGGTGAGAAACGTCGCCAGCCCCGCCCCGTCCACCGCCGCGTGGACCTCAGCCGCCTGGAAGGCCAGCCGGGACGGGTCGGTCGCAGCCGCGTCGGCGAGCTCCAACAGCGTGGGGTGGCCCTGGGCCAGGGTGAGTACGCGACGACCAAGCGCCGGATTCCCCATCCCCGGCCCGATCGGATCGGGCTCAGCTCGGTCGGGTCCGTCCTCCCAGTCCAGTAACGCGCGCAGATTCGGCAGCGCCCGAACCAGTAGCAGAGACTCGTCCCGAGGCAGCGCGTGCACCGACTGAACAAGCACCGTGTCGGGATTCAACCCCGCCGGCAGGATGCGGCTGGTCAGGATCACCCGTGACGGCCCCTCATGACCGGTGAGCGTGCCGAGCAGCGGTACCCAGCGAAGGTCGCGCCACTGGCCGTCCGGGGTGAGCAGGGTTTCCAGGTTGTCCAGGACCAGCAGCAGGCCCGCGTCAGCGAGCACAGCGGTGAGGGTGGGCAAGAAGTTTTCCAGGCGCTCCAGGGTGGCGATCTTGTCGGCCATCGCGAACCCGTGATCCTCCAGCTGCGCCGCCAAGGCCACCGCCAGCAGGCGCAGCGCATCGCCGAACTGGTCCGGATCACTGGGCGCGGACCAGAACGCCAACGCGACGAAGGCGTGCCGGCGACGGTAGGCGAGCTCGACCGCGCAGGTGGTCTTGCCCGCACCGGCCATTCCCTGCAGCACCACGGCGGTGCGTCCAGAGGCCGGGGCCAATGCGGTACCGGCTGCAGCCATCAGCTCGGCACGGCCGACGAACCGCGTCGGCTCGGCCGGGAAGCCGGCCATCGCCTCGTCAGGGGGGTCAAGGACGGGTTTGCCGACCGGAGGAGCCAGGGACAGCTCGACCGCCGAGGCCCCGAAGATCGCCGGAGCGGTCACCGAGATCGCTGGGCGGGCCGAGGAGGGGGCAGGTCCCGCTGCATCGGGCAGGGCGGCCGCGACGGCCCGGTCCAGGGACTGAGTGTTACGGAATATCCGGTCATAGAGCGCTTGGGCGAAACCGACCGTGAACTCATCGACCACCGGGTAGCGCATCGTGACCACCGCGCAGTCCAGCTGCGCCACCAGTGCTCGCGCCAGCCCTATCGGGGTCGCTGTGGCTTCCAGTGCCGCTTGGGTTTCCAGATCAGCAGCCGGATCGTCCAATCCCAGCCAGCGCAGTGCCTCCGCGGTCGTGGCCGCCGCGGACTGCCCCGACGAAACCACCGCCAGTTTGAGCCGCGGCCGCGTTGGGCGCAGCAATCCGATGAGCTCCGCGGTGGACACCGCGTCCACCGATCCGTCCGCATTCTCCAGCAGGAACTCCCCCGTGCCACCGGGTCCGGACAGATGCACCACATCCCAGCCGTCCCCGGAGCCAACCAGTTCCGCCAGCGTCGCCCGGGTGATCCCGTACTGCGCGACCTGCAATTCCACCCGCCGCCGTCCCCGGGCAGCGACTCGGCTCACCAGCCGGGAGAGCTCATAGCGCTCCCGGCGCAACGCCAACGCCGACGTCGCCGTGGGCAGGCTGAACAGCGCCAGCATCCGCAGCGCATCCCCGATCGGCGCCTTCCCTGATCGGGGCGGGCCGGGAAGGTCGTAGACCAGCGACACATGGCCCCGCGCGGCCATCGGAACCCCACCGATATGGGCCAGCGCCAATGGCCGGAATGCCAGAAACTCCGCCCCGGCCGGCAACACCACTCGCACCGTCACCGGAGCCGCTGTCGTGATGGCCTGGCTGATCCGCTCCCCCAGCACCACCGCTCCGATCCACTCCCCCACCCGGCGCACCAACTTCGCCTCGCTGGCCACCCGGCGCTCCGGGTCCGCCCGCCACCGCAGAAAGCGGTACAGATCCTCGAACGCCTCCGTCTCGGCCGCGCCCGGGTCAAGCTCCACCAGATGATCGGCCAGCTCCACCCCGGAACGCTCGTCAAACAGCAACCACCGCCATCGGCACGGTCCGGCCACATCGACCGCCCGCAGCGTCAACCCCACCCGAACCTCCACCGAAGGTGATACTTCAGACACCTGGAGTAGGTAGTATTACCCGCTTTCCCCCCACGTGGGGAATCCCCGCCCGTCGCGGTCGCTCACTTGACCTCATCTTTAGTTCAGGTTTTACCCTGCATTGTCAGGGCGGTCGGCTAGCCTCCCGTGACAATCTCCTGACAGACAGGTGCAGTGATCTGTAATGGACATGGAAGTCACCGCGTGGACCTCGCTGTACCACGTGATGAACGCGCAGGAGGAGCGGCGGCCGTTCTCGAAGGCCACGCTGCGGCGCATCGGCCGGTTCGCCCGGCCGCACCGTCGGCGGCTGGCGCGATTCCTGCTGCTCAGCGTGGTCACCGCGATGCTGGCGGTGGCCACGCCGCTACTCGCGGGGCGCGTGGTCGACGCGATCGTCGACGGTGCGGCGCTGGACGTGGTCATCGGGTTGGCCGGGCTCATCGCCATCATCGCGGTGGCCGAGGCCGGGCTCGGACTGCTGACGCGGTGGCTGTCGGCGAGTATTGGCGAAGGTCTGATCCTCGACCTGCGTACCGCGGTATTCGACCATGTGCAACGGATGCCGATTGCCTTCTTCACCCGCACCCGTACCGGTGCGCTGGTCAGCCGGCTGAACAATGACGTGATCGGCGCGCAGCGGGCGTTCAGCGACACGCTCTCCGGCGTGGTCTCCAACCTGGTGACGCTCCTGCTCACGCTCGTCGTGATGATCGGAATATCCTGGCAGATCACCCTGCTCGCCCTGTTACTGCTGCCGGTATTCATCCTGCCCGCGCGCCGGATGGGCACCCGGCTGGCGCGGTTGGAACGTGAGTCGGCGAACCACAACTCCGCCATGAGCACCCAGATGACCGAGCGGTTCTCCGCACCCGGTGCCACGCTGGTCAAGCTGTACGGCCGGCCCGCGCAGGAGTCCGCGGAGTTCGCCGCCCGTGCCCGCCGGGTACGCGACATCGGGGTGCGCACCGCGATGGTGCAATCGGTGTTCATCACCGCGTTGACGCTGGTGTCGGCCCTGGCGCTGGCCGTGGTGTACGGCTTGGGCGGCTTTTACGCACTGCGCGGGCAGCTGGAGCCGGGCGCGGTCGTCGCGCTGGCGCTGTTGCTCACCCGCCTCTACTCCCCGCTGACCGCGTTGGCCAGCGCCCGGGTGGAGGTGATGAGCGCGCTGGTGAGCTTCGAGCGGGTCTTCGAAGTGCTGGACCTGACGCCACTGATCCAGGAGAAACCCGGTGCGCGGCGGGTGCCGGACGGGCCGGTGTCGGTAGAGCTCGAGGCGGTGCGCTTCGGCTACCCCTCGGCGGACAAGGTATCGCTCGCGTCGCTGGAGGAGGTGGCGGAGCTCGATCGGCGCGGCGGTGTCGAGGTGCTGCACGAGGTCTCGTTCCACGCCGAGCCAGGGCAGATGGTGGCGCTGGTGGGGTCGTCGGGAGCGGGGAAGTCGACGATCGCACAGCTGGTGGCGCGGCTCTACGACGTCGAGGGCGGCGGCGTGCGGCTGTCCGGTGTGGACGTCCGCGATCTGTCTGCCGACTCGATCCGCGAGACGCTCGGGATGGTCACCCAGGACGGGCATCTGTTCCACGACTCGGTTCGAGCGAACCTGCTGTTCGCCCGCCCGGAGGCAACAGAGGCCGAACTCTGGGAGGTACTGGGCCGGGCACGGCTCGACGATCTGGTCCTGTCACTGCCCGACGGGCTGGACACGGTCGTCGGCGAACGGGGCTACCGGTTGTCCGGTGGTGAGCGCCAGCGCCTGACGATCGCCCGGTTGCTGCTCGCCCGCCCACGGGTGGTGATCCTGGACGAGGCCACCGCGCATCTGGACTCGACGTCGGAGGCCGCAGTGCAGGCCGCGCTGAGTGAGGCGCTGAGCGGGCGGACCTCGGTGGTCATCGCGCACCGGCTCTCCACCGTGCGGGCCGCAGACCTCATCCTCGTGCTCGAAGAAGGGCGCATCGTGGAACGCGGCACCCACACCGAGCTGCTCGCCGCGGGCGGGCGCTATGAAGAGCTGTACCGAACCCAGTTCGACCAGACCTCGGCCAGGCAAGCAGTTCCTTCGGCAGCGGCTAGCCGATGATCAGTGACTAACCGATGATGCGGTGCAGCTGGGCCGACAGGTGCGGCTGCATGGGCAGGCCGCGCAGGGCCCGCTCCTCGACGTAGGCCAGTTGGCCGTCGTCCAGGATCCCGTACAGCCGGGCGGCCTCGGTCGTCTCCCTGGCCGAGTCGGTTCGCGCCACGATGTGGGATTCCAGCTCCCACGAGGTCTCGGTAGTGGCTCCACCGTAGTAGATCTCGGTGATGCCGAACATGTGGGTGAGGAGCACTTCCAGGGTCCCGTCCTCCTCAACGCGCCACCACCCGACCTCGCGAGCCGCGGGGCGCAGCACCGCGCCGGAGGGGCTGAGCAGCCAGGACCGTGCCTCGTAGATGAGGAACGGTCTGCCGTCGTGGGCGAAGATGACCTGCTGGCCGAAGGGGAACTCGCCCAGCAGCGAGGGGTATTGAGCCAGGCCCTCACCACGCCATACGCCCACCAGCGGCGCCAGTGGCGCGCACTGCGGATGCAGGCTGGTGCCGGAACTCAGGCTGGCGGTATCCATGTCGATGGGCAGGTCATCGAACTGGGGGAGGGCACGGCCTGCGGTAGCCGATGACGCATCGTCGCTAGGAGCCAGCTCGGAAATGTCGCTCATCCTTCCTCGACGAAAGGTGATCAGGCACACACTGTAACGCTCCGCAGCCCGCTGGTCACTAGTACCTCCAACGTGCCCCTGCGCCCAGCAGATCAGGAAATTGCCAAATACAGATCAAAAATCCCTGTGTGGTGGGAACCGCACGCATCCGGCCAGCGTCTCATCGGCACCTGTCGGGGATGCCCGGGAGGGGCACCGCCCGGGGCCGAACCTAACGGGCGGGCGTGCTGGCCCGGCCGAAGCCGGACACCCTTTCCGTCTTTCCGTCCGGAGGCGGCCGGGTCAGCACGCGATAACTACCGGCGCAGTCGCCTGAGGGAAGTTGACAGGCCCTCGAGGAATTCAACCTCGGGAAGCGAGTCGGCGTAGGGCGGGCAGCAACGCTCGCAAGGCCTGGCCCCGATGCGATATGGCGTCTTTCTCCGCCGGTTCCAGCTCGGCTGACGTGCGCCGCTCCCCCTCGGGGACGAAGATCGGGTCGTAGCCGAACCCGTTGGTGCCGCGGGGCGCCGTGGCCAGGGTGCCCCGCCACTCGCCGCGCACGACGACGTCCCGCTCCGCAGGAACCACCAGCGCGGCGACACAGACGAATGCCGCGCCCCGGCGCTCGCCGGGGACATCTGTCAACTGGTCGAGTACCAGTTTCAGGTTGGCGGCGTCGTCACCGTGCGCGCCTGCCCACCGGGCCGAGAGCACCCCGGGCATACCGCCCAATGCCTCCACCACCAGACCCGAGTCGTCGGCGATCACCGGCAGGCCGGTGGCCACCGCCGCGTCTCGCGCCTTGGCCAGGGCGTTCTCCTCAAAAGTGGCTCCCGTCTCGGACGCCTCCGGGAACGGAGGTATCTCGCCCAACCCGAGCACCTCGACGCCGAGCTCCTCGACCGCACCGGGGCCCGAAGCGCCGGCCAGGATCCGCCGTAACTCGGCGAGCTTGCCCGCGTTGCGCGTCGCGAGCAACACTCGAGCGGGGATCAACGGGGCAGTTCGCCGGGATAGGGCTCGGCCAATGCCTTGGCCTGCAGCACTGCCAGTTCGCGGCAACCCTCCAGCGCCATGTCCAGCAT
>JBOHHD010000523.1:0-10443 GCA_050700515.1 Pseudonocardiaceae bacterium | reverse complement strand
CGTCCAGCGGGCGCAGCGGGTCGGCCATCGCCGGGCGGCTGCGCAGGGCGTCGAGCAGTCGCCGCTCGCGGTCCACCCAGCCGTGCAGGGCGCGCCGGGAGCGGTCGCGTAGCTGACGCAGCCGGATGGTCTCCTCGGCGACGTCGGGTACCACGCACTTGCCCGCGTCGGTCGGGGTGGAGCAGCGCTTGTCGGCGACGTGGTCCACCAGCGGGGTGTCCGGTTCGTGGCCGATTGCCGACACCACCGGGGTGTTGCAGCGTGATACCGCACGGCACAGCGCTTCATCGGAGAACGGCAACAGGTCCTCCACGCTGCCTCCGCCGCGGGCCAGGACGATGACCTGCACCGCTGGGTCGCGGTCCAGGGTGGCGAGTGCGTCGATGATCTGACCCACCGCCAGCGCGCCCTGCACGGCGACGTTCTGCACCCGGAAGCGCACTGCGGGCCACCGTGCCTGCGCATTGCTGATCACGTCGCGCTCGGCGGCGCTGGCCCGGCCGGTGACCAGCCCGACGCAGCGGGGCAGCACCGGCAGCGGGCGCTTGCGGCGGGGATCGAAGAGCCCTTCGGCGCCGAGCTGGCGCCGGAGTCGTTCGAGGCGGGCCAGCAGCTCCCCGATGCCGACCGTCCGGATCTCGTCGACCCGCAGGCTCAGCGTGCCACGGCCCAGGTGCAGGGTCGGCTTGCCGTGTACCACGACCCGGCTGCCCTCGGGCAGTGACGGCTGCCGGTCGCGCACCAACCCGATCGGGCAGGTCAGCGTCAGGGAGACGTCAGCGGCAGGGTCGCGTAGCGTCAGGAAGGCAATGCCGGTGCCTGTCCTTGCGGTGATCTGGGTGAGCTGCCCTTCCACCCACACGGCGCCCAACCGCTCGATCCAGGTCGCGATCTTGCGCGCAACGGTGCGGACCGGCCATGGTGCTTCCGGTGTGGTGACCGCAGCGGTCACTGGGCGCGAACCGTGACGATCCGGTTGGACAGCATGGTGACGAACGGTGCCCGGTCGCGATGCGCGTGCTCGTGTTCGAGCAGCGCCTCCAGCTCCTGCAGCGACAACGCCCGCAGCCTGCCACGCAATTGGGCCAGCGTCAGCTTGTCGTAACCGGGTAGCGCAGGAGGAGTGTCCGCCGTGGCATTGTCGTCCTCGGAGGAGGCCGGGTGCTCCGGCGCCATCGCGCGGGCGACATCGGCCTCATCGATCTCGCCACCCGGGGCGGCGGCTGGAGCTGAGAATTTGTCATCCTCATCGAACCTGGCCCAGGGCGCCGTATCCTCCACCTGGCGAAACAGGGAGAACACTTCGTCGCCTTTTATGGCCAGTTCGGTGACCCGCTGCTGGACCCGCATGCCGGCCTGAACGGCGCGGCTGGCTGCGGTGACGGGCAGCTCGGCAATTTGGTCGGGTAACTTGCGGGCCCGCTCCAGGGCGGTGACCATGAGGCCCGCGGCGACACGGACTGGTAAGGGCATCGGGCGCATGGTGGCAAGCCTGCCGCAGCCATCCGTGCAGCGCATACCCGGGCTCCCGCTAAGGGTGTCATACCGGCGTCACGGCCTGCGCCCGCCGAGTGGGGATATGACAGGGTGGGGACATGACCAAGCGTGTTTTGCTCGCCAAACCCCGCGGTTACTGCGCCGGGGTCGACCGGGCCGTGGTCACCGTCGAGAAGGCGTTGGAGACCTACGGTGCGCCGGTGTACGTGCGCAAGCAGATTGTGCACAACCGGCATGTCGTGGAAACCCTGCAGGAACGGGGGGTGGTCTTCGTCGAGGAGGCGCAGGAGGTGCCCGAGGGTGCCATCGTGGTCTTCTCCGCGCACGGTGTGTCCCCGGCAGTGCACCAACAGGCCGCTACCCGCGACCTGCGCACAATCGACGCCACGTGTCCGCTGGTCACCAAGGTGCACCAGGAGGCCAGGCGGTTCGCCCGCGAAGGCTACGACATCCTGCTGATCGGTCACGAGGGCCATGAGGAGGTCGAGGGCACCGCGGGAGAGGCGCCCGAGCACATCCAGCTCGTCGACGGGCCGGACGCGGTGGACTCGGTGACCGTGCGCGATCCCTCTCGCGTGGTGTGGTTGTCGCAGACCACGCTGTCGGTCGACGAGACCATGCAGACCGTGGCCCGGCTCCGGGAGCGGTTTCCCGAGCTGGCCGACCCGCCCAGTGATGACATCTGTTACGCGACGCAGAACCGTCAGGTGGCGGTGAAAGCGATGTCGCCAGACTGCGATCTGGTGCTGGTCGTGGGGTCGCGGAACTCGTCCAACTCGGTGCGGCTGGTCGAGGTCGCGCTGAGCGCCGGTGCCCGGTCGGCCTATCTGGTGGACTACGCGCGGGAGATCGATCCGGCCTGGCTGGACGGAGTGCGGACCGTCGGTGTCACCAGCGGTGCCTCGGTGCCCGAGGTCCTGGTCAGTGGCGTGCTGGAGTTCCTGGCCGAGCGCGGCTACCGGGATGTCCAGGAGATCACCACGGCCGAGGAGACGCTGGTGTTCTCCCTACCCCGGGAACTCAAGAAATCGATCGCCTAGTGCTGAGTGCCCTAGTGCTGACGGCGGGGATGCTTCTCAAATCGTGAGAAGACCTCCGCGGTCACCCGCAGGATCGGCTCGGTCAGCGGCTCGACATCGTCCTCACGGGCTCTCCGCATGGCCGCGCGAGCCGGTTGACCGCTGCGCTCCGGGTCACTGAGGGATTGCGGTGAGCCGTTCTGTGCCGTGGGTGGTCGCTGGGTGCTAATGCGGAAGGCGCCGAGGGCCAGGGTGAGCGCTGTGGTGACCGCCATGATGGGGAAGCCATTGAGCAGCGGAGTACCGACGGCCAGGGCAGCCGCGGTGGTCCCCCCACTGGGTACGGAGCCGGCCAACAGCACCACGCTGGGTACGACGAGGGCGAGGATCAGCGGAGGCTGCACCATCGGCCCGAACAGCCCCTTGCGCTGCACCACGGTTACCGCCAGCAGGCAACCCGAGAGGTAGCAGGCCTGGAAGACGATGCCGAGCCGGTTGATCCGCTGGATGTCGGCGAAGGCTCCCACCGTGGTGAACGCCAGTGCCAGGCACACCGCCAGCCACCATTGGACCCCGGCGTGTCGACGTAGCAGCGAGCGTTCGTCCCAACGGAGGCCGCGTCGCCGGACGGCGGGGCGCTCCCGGGTAATGGTCACCCGTTTACACTAGACCGCCGTGGATCCTCGCCGGGTTCCTGGTTCTGGTTCAGCTCCTCGGTCACCCAGCTCCAGTCCTCTTCGGACTGAACCCGGCTCGTTGTGGCCGGATCGAGGGCGATCAGCGAGTGCTCGGCCGAGGTGACCAGCTCGATCGCCTGGACGATCCGCGGGCTGCTCTCCACCTGTTCCGGCTCGCTCAGCTCGTCGCTGACCACTTCGAGCTCGGTGAACCGCCGTGCGGTCACGAGCACCCGGGACTCCAGCGACCGCACGGTGCTGTTGTAGGCCTCGACCGCGCCGCCGAGTTGCCTACCGAGTTTGGCGACGTGCCCGCCCATGGTGGCCAGCCGAGCGTGCAGTTCACGGCCCAGGTCGTGCACCTTGGCGGCATTGCGGGCCAGCGCCTCCTGCCGCCAGGTGTAGCTCACCGTCCGCAGCAGGGCGATCAACGTGGTCGGCGTCGAGATCACGATGTTGCGCTCGAAGGCGTGCTCCAGCAGAGCAGGATCAGCCTGCAGTGCCGCTTCGAGGAACGGGTCACCGGGCACGAAGAGCACCACGAACTCCGGGGTCGGTTCGAAACGCCGCCAGTAGGCCTTGTTGGCCAGGGAGTCGACGTGCGCGCGGAGGTGCCGGGCATGTGCGGAAAGCCGGTCGCTGCGCCGATCCGGGTCGGTCGCGTCAACCGCTTCCAGATAGGCGCCGAAGGGCACCTTGGCGTCCAGCACGATCTGCTTGCCGCCGGCCAGGCGCACGATCAGGTCCGGACGAACCAGTGCGTCGGCGTCCCCGCTGGCGTCGATGGCGCTGACCTGGCGGGTGAAGTCGCAGTGCTCGACCATCCCGGCCAGCTCCACGATCCGTTCCAGCTGCAGTTCACCCCACCGCCCGCGGACCTGCGGCGCGCGCAGTGCATTGACCAGCTGGCGAGTCTCTCCCTGGAGCTGCTCGGAGGTGCGGTGCATCGCGCCCACCTGTTCGCGCAGCCCTGCGTAGGCGGCCTCGCGTTCCTTCTCCACGGTGCGCAGCTGACCATCGAGCCGGTGCAAGGTCTGGGCGACCGGGTCGATCAGCGCCGCCATGGCCTGCTGGCGTTGCGTCGCTTCGCCGTCGGCCTTGGCCGTCAATGCCGTGGTGGCCTCCTTGAGCCGGGCCTCGGCGAGCTGGACGAACGCCTCGTTGTTGCGGGACAGCGCATCGGCCGACAAGGCCTGGAAGCTGTCCTTGAACTCGGCCTCGCGCCGGGTCAGCAGTTTGTCCCGCTCGGTCCTGGCGTCGCGTTCGGCCTCCAGCGCGGCACGGGCACCGGCCAGTTCGACCTGGGCCGCCGCGAGCCGCTCCGCAGCCTGTTCGGCACGGATGCGGGCCTGCTCTGAGCGGGTCGCCTCGGCGTCCCGCTCAGCCCGAGTGCTCTGCACATCGCGGCGCGCGGCAGCGAGGTCGGACTCAGCGGCGGCCCTGGTCGCGTCCGCACTGCGCCCCGCCTCGGCCACCGCCGCACGGCGACCAGCTGTAGCCAGCGCCCAACTGACCACAGCTCCGATCACGACCCCGACGAGCAGGGCCACCAGCACCGGTAGATCCACGGCGCACACCCTCTCGCACCTCGCCGACAGAACCCGCGAGGCGCGCCGTTCTGAGAGGGATCAGCTGTCGGCCTCTTGCTGGATGTAGTCGGTGTACTCGGCCGGGGTGAGCAGTCCCGCCAGCTGGGCGGCGTCGGTCATCCGGATCTCGATCAGCCACCCTTCTCCGTAAGGGTCTTCGTTGAGAAGCTCCGGAGACTCGGAGAGTCCCTCGTTGACCGTGATGACTTCACCGGTGACCGGGGTGTACATCTCGCTCACCGCCTTGACCGACTCGACCGACCCGAACGGTTCGGTCGCCTCAAAGTGATCGCCGACGTTCGGCAGCTCGACGTAGACGACGTCTCCGAGCTGCCGCTGGGCGTGATCGGTGAGGCCGACCACGACGACGTCCGCGCGCTGCCGCGCCCATTCGTGGTCCTTGCTGTACTTGAGGTCCTCAGGGACTGATGACATGAGTCAATACCTTGCCTTCCTGCGGCCTTCTCGCGCCATGAGATCGGGTACCGCGTTTTTATCGCCACGACCCCGCCACCCCTGAACGCCGGGCGCCGGATTCACCCGTTCTCGCAGCCGGATTCGTGGTCGAGTAGCCAGCGCTTGGCGGGCAGGCCCCAGCGGAAACCACCCAAGGAGCCGTCGGTGCGCAGCACCCGGTGGCAGGGCACGAACAGCGCCGCAGCGTTGCGGGCGCAGGCCGATGCCGCGGCGCGCACCGCTTCCGGGCGGCCCGCCTTGGTGGCCAGTTCGGTGTAGCTGACCGGGGCGCCGGCCGGGATATCCCGGAGCACCTGCCAGGCGTGTTCGAGGAACTCACCCGACTGCTGGCACACCGGCACGCCGCAGATCGCGGTGAGCTCGCCCCGGTGGTAGGCGCTCACCGCGGTGGTGACCGATCCCAGCTCCGCGCGGTGGCGCACAGTGGCCGGCCGCAACGGGGCTGCCACCAGTGGTAGCAGGTCGTCCAGCTCGGCCGTCCAGCCCGAGGCGAGGACCGCGCCCGCGGGGTCGACCAGGACGGTGAAGGGACCGATAGGGGTATCCAGGGTGCAGGTGTCGGTCATGCCGTCCGCTCCGATCTTCTGAGGGGGGTGGTTGTGGTGGCGGCTCGCCACAGGTGCATCCCGGCGTAGGACCGCCAGGGTTGCCAGCGGCGGGCACGCTGCGTCAGGCCTCCGGTGGTCAGTCCCAGCGCGACCGCGCCGCGCCGCAGCGCGATGTCGGTGTCCAGCAGCACATCGGTGGCGCCGAGCACCCGCATCACCACGTAACTCGCTGTCCATGGGCCGATGCCGGGGAGCGCTTCGAGTTCTCGTCGCAGCTCCTCGGGGTCTCGGCCGGCGTCGACCACCAGATCACCGGCGGCCAGCGCCGCGGCGGTGGCCCGGATCGCCTCGATCCGGCGATGTGGGCCGGTGAGCACCTCACCTGCGTGCTCGGCCACTGCGGCCGGGGTGGGAAACAACGTGGTCAACGCATCGGGGTTGTCGATCGGTTCACCCGAGATCGGTTCACCCAGGGTCGTCGCCAGCCGGGACGCGGCACCGCGCGCGGAGGCCACGCTGACCTGCTGCCCGAGCATCGCCCGCAGCAGCGTCTCGGCGCCGTCCACGGTGCCGGGGACCCGGATTCCCGGCGCGCTCGCGACTGCGGCGGCCAGCGCCGGATCCGCGCCGAGCATCTCGTCCACCGCGCATGGGTCGGCGTCGGCGTCGAGCAACCTGCGCAACCGGCTCACCGCGACCGGCAGGTCACGCAGATCGCCCAGCCGCAGCGCGGCGTCCCAGTACGACGGGGTGGCGCACAGGATCGCGGTGCCGGTGCTGTGCGGGAGCCGCAACGTCCGGGCGTAACTGCCCTCGGCGGCATGCTCGACGCCGGGGACCGCCCGCGCGGCCAGAAAGTCCAGGAGACCCGCGCTGTCCATGGGGCCGCGAAACGGCAGCCGCAGCCGAAGCATCCCCGGGGTCGGGCTGGACTTGGTGTTCCGGCGCAGGTCGGAGGGGGTGGTGGCGTACACCGCCCGCACCGTGTCGTTGAACTGGCGCACCGAGGCGAACCCGGCGGCGAACGCGACGTCGGCCATCGGCAGCGCGGTGGTCTCGACGAGCACCCGCGCGGCCTGCGCCCGATGTGCCCGCGCCAAGGCCAGCGCTCCGGCGCCCAGTTCCGCGGTGAGCACCCGGTTGAGCTGCCGGGTGGAGTAACCGAGCCGAGCGGCCAGCCCCGGCACGCCGTCGCGCTCCACCACCCCGTCGGCGATCAGGTGCACCGCCCTGGCGACCAGATCGCCGCGCAGGTTCCACTCCGGGGCTCCCGGTACCGCGTCGGGCAGGCAGCGCCGGCACGCCCGGTAGCAGCCGAGCTGCGCCGCTGCCGCGGTGGGCAGAAAGGTGACGTTGCTCTGTTTCGGGGTCAGCGCGGGGCAGGAGGGGCGGCAGTAGATGCCGGTGGTCCGCACCGCGACCACGAAACAGCCGTCGAACCGGGCGTCGCGCGAGCTGACCGCGCGGTAGCAGCGGTCGTGATCGAGTAGCACGGCAGCTATGGTGCCAGCGCCGAACGGATGGAGTCTGGCGGGAATCGGACATCGCGAGCGAGCTCGCGACCAGATGACCCGACGCGCCCTTCGAACGGGCTGGCCATAGAGTGCTTCGACATGAACCCGAATGCCACCCAGCGGTGGCGCGCAGCGGCGCTGGCGGTCCTGGCAGCCCTGTCCTTCGCGTTGGTGGGATGCAACGACGCCTCGCCAGCCGATACTCCCGGCGTCGAGCAGGACGACGGCGATGACGATGGTGACGACGGCGACGATGGTGACGACGGCGACGGCTACTGACCCGGAGTCGGTCAACTAGACTCGACGTCCCGTGAGCCTCACCCTCGGCATCGTCGGGTTGCCCAATGTCGGCAAGTCAACTCTGTTCAACGCGCTGACCCGCAACAACGTACTGGCGGCGAACTACGCGTTCGCCACCATCGAGCCCAACGTCGGTGTGGTGGCGCTGCCCGATCAGCGGTTGGCGGTACTGTCGGGGATCTTCAACAGCGTCAAGGTGGTGCCGGCGACGGTGTCGTTCGTCGACATCGCCGGAATCGTCGCGGGCGCGTCGAAAGGCGCCGGGCTGGGCAACAAATTCCTCGCCAACATCCGCGAGGCCAATGCCATCTGCCAGGTGGTGCGGGTCTTCGACGATCCGGATGTGATCCATGTCGAGGGGCGGGTCGATCCGGCCGACGACATCGCCACCATCGAAACCGAGCTGGTGCTGGCCGACCTGCAGACGCTGGAGCGGGCGCTGCCCCGGCTGGAGAAGGAGGCCCGGACCAATCCCCGGGAGCGCCGCGCCGCGTTGCAGGTAGCAGTGGCCGCTCGCGAAGTGCTCGACAGCGGGCGCACCTTGTTCGCGGCGCGCGGGGACCTCGACGTTGCCGCGCTTGCCGAGCTGAGCCTGCTCACGATCAAGCCGTTCCTGTACGTCTTCAATGCCGACGAGGGGGTGCTCGCCGACGCCGAGCACCAGGCCGAGTTGCGCAAACTGGTCGCCCCCGCGGATGCGGTGTTCCTGGACGCCAAGGTCGAATCCGAACTGCTCGAACTGGACGCCGAATCCGCTGCCGAATTGCTGGCCTCGATCGGGCAGTCCGAGCCGGGGCTGCACGCGCTGGCCCGCGCCGGATTCCACACCCTCGGGTTGCAGACGTATCTGACGGCCGGGCCCAAGGAATCCCGGGCCTGGACGATCCGTACCGGGGCCACCGCACCCGAGGCCGCCGGAGTGATCCACAGTGACTTCCAGCGAGGCTTCATCAAGGCTGAGATCGTGTCCTATGTCGACTTGGTCGCGGCCGGTTCGATGGCCGAAGCGCGGGCCGCGGGCAAGGTCCGGATGGAGGGCAAGGACTACGTGATGGCCGACGGCGACGTCGTCGAGTTCCGCTTCAATGTGTAGCGCTGGCTGCCGGCAGTATTCGCCACAGTAAAACACCAGAGTCCTATTCAGGAACCATGCGGCGGCAGAGGCGGCGGTAGAGTCATACGTTGAAGTTTCATTGGCAGTCACGTGTTCACGATCCGGACGGGTTTCTCGCCATATGAGACTTTTAATTATGGTGACGGTGGCGCTTTGATTAGATTTTCGTGTGCGTGGGATTACGGTTTTACAGAGGTATTTCGACTCATTTGCAAGAGGCCGCTTGCACAGCACGATCTGCACACGCCACGCCACCGAGCCATCGTACACATCAGAATAAAGCTTCGACCGCAGCTCGGCTCGCGCTTCGTCGAAAATGCCCACAACCCCATTCTTTTACGGGCACAAAAAAGAGTAAAGAACATTCAAATAGGAGACACCAGATGATCAATATGATATCATTCTCGGTGGTGCACTGATCATATGACACCAAGCTGAACCCGCTCCACTGGTCCGCCCGACAGTCACGGCCTCACCTAACCGGCGCCGGTGGAGCTGGGGGACGCAGTGCCCAGCGGGTGCGTAGGGCACCCACCAGCGCGAGCACCCCGCAGGACCCCGGCAACACCAGGAAGCCGCCGACTGTCCCAGTGACCCCTTGGACCGCATCCATTCGCTCGACCGACCCCGCCGTGAGCAACAGCACGGCACCCGCCAGGAACGCGAAGACGATGGAGAGGACCGCCATCGCGAGCATCCCGCGTCCCAGCAGCCGACCGCTGGCCACGTTCACGTGCTCGGCCAACACGTGCCTGCGCGCGCTCAACGCAGCAACCCCGACGATGAGCGCCGGGACCTCCGCCGCCACCGCGAGGATCATGCCGATCCCGTGGATCGGGTGGTCGGCCGTCGGAAGCCGGCCTCCGAGGAGCAGGGTTGTGCCGACCGCGATCAGCGCCCACGGCACCAGCAGCCCGACGGTGGTGCATCGGGACCGGATCCGCCGCGCCTCCGGCGCTCCTACCCATCGGTACTCCGGTGTCGGTTCCGGGCCGATCGGAATCGGGATCACGAGTTTGGACGCCAGTCGGAGCCGTCGCCGTCGGTCATGCTGGCGTCCGAGATCCCGGCGATGTTCGAGGCCTCCCATCGGGTGCCGACGTCCTGGATGCCCTGCACGACTGCGGTCTGCTGGTCCCGAATCACGTCCATGTGGCCATCGAGCGCGTTGATCATCTGGCCGATCACCACGATGACGGCAGTGCAGGCCGCGATGATCACGGCGATCGCTCCGGGGATCGTCGTCACTGCGAACGCGCTCGCCAGCGCGCCGATGATCACGGCCACGAACACGGTGAGGGCGACCTTCATCGTGAGCCAGAAGTCCTCGATGGACTCCGCCAGATCGTCCAGGGATGTACGCATCTTTTCCGCGAGAGCCTTCAAGCCATTCAGCGCGTCGACCTGGGCGGGCACGAGGGCCTTGTAGACCTCGGCGGCGCTGCCCGTCCACTGGATGTTCGTCTGGTGGTTCTGCAGGCCGATGTTCCCGGCGATCTCTCCGAGGGCATCGCCGACGCTGTCCGACCAGGTAATCCCCACCTGACGCAGCTGATCCGGGTTACCTGGCTGCTCGAAGATTTTCTTCAGTTCGTTCCAGAACCTCTGCACCTCCTGGCTGAGGTTCCCCATCCCCTGCTCGATCGGCTCGATCAGATCCGACAAGGGCGGCGGCACCCAGCTGATGGTGTCGTTGACCGCGTTGAAG
>JBOHHD010000522.1:0-13655 GCA_050700515.1 Pseudonocardiaceae bacterium | reverse complement strand
GCTCGCCGCCCTGTTGCCGGTCTGGCAACGCTGGCTGGCACCTCCCCCGGGGGTGGGAGGAAGTTGAGCCGCGTGGTCGCGGCGTGGGGACCCGAAAGCATCGCGGTTCCGATCTCGTCGGCGACGCCATCCTGCGGGGCTCTGCGATCTGTCGGCACCTCAGGATTCCGGGTGCCAGAGCGGTTACTCCGTGTTCAGGAACTCGCCCCTGGTGCATGATCGGGGCGTGGCCCGACGACAGTTCCTCAACGATCCCCACCAGTTCGTCCGCGAGGCGTTGGAGGGACTGGTCCTTGCCCATCCGAGCCTTGAGCTGCACACCGATCCCATCTACGTCGTGCGGGCTGCTCGCGGCGCACCTAAGGTGGCGTTGGTGTCCGGCGGTGGCAGCGGGCACGAGCCGCTGCACTCGGGCTTCGTGGGCATCGGAATGCTCGATGCCGCGGTGCCCGGAGCGGTGTTCGCCAGCCCGACGGCGTTGCAGGTGACGGTGGCGACGAAGGCCGCTGACTTCGGTCACGGAGTGCTGCAGATCGTGAAGAACTACACCGGTGACGTGCTGAATTTCCAGATCGCTGGGGAGATCAGCGCCGAGGAGGGTACCCGGGTCGAGCGGGTGCTCGTCGATGATGACCTGGCCACCGACACCGGTGCCGAGGACGGTCCGGGGCGGCGTGGCACCGGAGCGACGCTGATCGTCGAGAAGGTGTGTGGCGCGGCCGCTGAAGCGGGGGCGTCGCTGGAAGAGCTCGCGCGGTTGGGGCATCACACGGTGGCGAGGTCGCGGTCCATGGCGGTTGCGCTGTCCGGTGCGGCCCACCCCGGCTCGGGGATTCCGAGTTTCGAGCTGCCCGATGACGAGGTGGAGCTGGGCGTCGGTATCCACGGCGAACGCGCGGCCACCCGAGCACCGTTTGGCACCGCTGGTGAGCTGATGCGCCAATTGGTTGATCCGCTGGTGGCCGACCTGAAACTGCGTCGTGGCGATGGCGTGCTCGTGTTCGTCAACGGTATGGGGGCCACCCACCCGTTGGAGCTTTCGGTGTGCTTCCGCGAGGTGCACCGGGCACTGGGCGAGGTGGGGGTGGAGGTCACCCGCTCGCTGGTGGGGACATACCTGACCTCGCTGGACATGGCCGGGGTGGCACTGACGTTGACCCGCGCCGACGACGAACTACTACGGTTGTGGGACGCCCCGGTGGGCACCCCGGCGCTGGCGTGGTGAGAACGATGAGCAGGGAGCTGACCGGGCCGGAGGCGCGCGAGTGGATGCAGCGGTTCAGCGACGTTTTCCACCGGCAGCGCGACGTGCTTGCTGAGCTGGACCGCCGTGCGGGCGACGGCGACTTCGGCACCAACGTGACCTCGGCGCTGCGCCGGGCCAACCGCCGGATGTCCGAGGGCCCGAGTGACTCGGCAAGTGCGGTGTTTGCCCGGGTGAGCGAGGGCTTTCTGGACACCGGTGGCACGTCCGGACCGCTGTTGGGGATGTGGTTTCGCGAGCTGTCCAAGGCAACGGCCCGCAGTGCCGACGCCGGAGCACTGGCCGCCGGAGTGGCTGCGGGTGTGGCGGCCGTGCAGCGCTTGGGCCAGGCGCAGGTCGGCGACAAGACGATGGTCGATGCCATGCTCCCGGCCGCCGCGGCCATGACCGGACAGGACCTCGACGCCGACCTCGCGGCCGCGGCCGGAGCAGCCCGCACCGGTGCGGCGAGCACCCAGAAGTTGCGCGCCCGGCGGGGACGCGCCAGCTACGTGGGCGACGTAGCCGTAGGCGTGCTCGATCCGGGTGCCCTCACGGTGGCACTGTTCTTCGAGTCCGCCCGAGCCTGAGGCCCGAGTGACCCCCGATCCCCGGGTAGTCGCCCGCCTCGACGCCGACATGGTCGAGTTGTGTGGCGCGCTCGACCCCGTGTACGGGCGGCAGGGGCGGTTGCATGCCCGGCTGGTTCGCCGGTCCCTGGAGCGCGGCTTCTACCAGGGTGGGAACCTGCACCCAGCGCAGCTGCCGAGCAGGTCCTCGGCGATTTCGGGGAACGTGGAGAGCACGCCCGCACCCATCGTGTAAAGCGTTTGCACCGGTCCATCTCGCCGTGGGCGGTGACCACTCGGCGGGCACGCAGCACGAGGTCGAATCGTTCGGGTACGGGATCTCCGGTATTGCTCAACGTGTCCTTGCGATGACTTCGAGTAGCTGTTGACGCTTTCCTGCCCCCTTGTCCCCCTGTCCGGGCCCACCCCGGCAAATGATCCTTCCCGGTCCGGCGCAGTGGCTCCTTGGAGTGTGCTGGTGTCGTCCTCGGTGAGCACACCCTGCGCTGTTGTCGCCGAGTCGGAAGAGCTGGCCGGATTCGCTGCGGCTGTGCGGCCAGTGCCAACTTCGGCTCGAAGTCGCCGTCCGTGGCACCTGCGTATGCTGCGACACTCCTTCCGAGGAGGTCGCGTGAACGTTCGTGGTCGCCCACCAGGTGCTCGCGCGGGCTGTCCTCGAGGCAGTCGCCCGTCGTCGGCCATCGGATTTCGTAACCAGTTGTCGGCCGTCATGGGCGGACGACCGCCTTTTCGTCCCTGCTAACCAGCTATGCCCTGATAAACAGCTATTCTGGGCCGAGTTCAGCACGCGGGTCCGTGGTCGCGGCACCGGCAGAAGACACCGCACAGCGACTACCGGAAGGGGACCACTCATGTCGATCGACCCCAGCACCACCGCCGTCGTGCTGATCGAGTATCAGAACGACTTCACCTCCGACGGGGGAGTGCTGCACCCGGCCGTCACGGCGGTCATGGACAAGACCGACATGCTCGCCAACACCAAGCGGGTGGTCGAGAGGGCCAGGGCGGTGGGCGTGACAGTGATGCACGCGCCGATCACCTTCGCCGAGGGCTACAACGAGCTGAGCACCCACCCCTACGGCATCCTCAAGGGCGTCGTCGACGGCAACGCCTTCCTGAAGGACACCTGGGGCGCGACCATCATCGACGATCTCGCCCCCGAGGCCGGTGACATCCTCATCGAGGGCAAGCGCGGCCTCGACACGTTCGCCAGTACCAACCTCGACTTCATCCTGCGCAGCAAGGGCATCACCACGATCGCCCTCGGCGGCTTCCTCACCAACTGCTGCGTCGAGTCGACGATGCGCAGCGGCTACGAGAACGGCTACAAGGTGATCACCCTGAGCGACTGCGTCGCCGCGACCTCGATCGAGGAGCACGACAACGCGCTGCGCTACGACTATCCGATGTTCTCTCAGCCGATGACTGCGACGGAGTTCATCGAGGCCGTCGGCTGATCGGTCACGCCCGGCAGCCATCGGCGTCTACAGCGCACGATGCCGGCGACGGCGAGGGCCAGCCGCCGGCCAGCGAACCACTCGCCAGAGACCGGAGTTCTGATGCATGATCGTTCCTGGCCCCTTGGACTCGGCTGCCAACCTCGGCTGAGCTTAACCCCATATCGATTTCGGTAGGGTTCCCCTGGGTTCGCAGCGTCATCGGACAACGATCCGGATTTCGGGGAATGCGTATCATCCGACGGACCGCTCGACTCTGTAGCACCGCCCGGTAACTATGCACGCCGCACGGAGGTTGTCATGGCAGCGGTCATGTCCGAGCAGTGTTACCAGCGTGGCGACGCGAGCGCCGTGGAGCTTCAGGATGTGATCGAGGAGATCCTGGGGGAACTGGCGGAGCCGGATAGCGATGCCGCCCATGCGGCGCGGGCCGCCGGCCTGGAGCCGGCCGAACTCTCGGGAGTCAGCGCCGAGGTCCGCGAAGGGGCGCAGGGGGCGGAACCAATTCTGACGACCATTGTCATCGGTATCGCGGTGGCCGCGGGTTCGAAGATCGCCGAGACGCTCTGGGCCGAAGTCATCTGGCCTCGCGTGCGCCGCCGCCTCGGGGTGAAGGCGCTCGGCACGCGCACGGCGGCACCTGAGGACGGGCGGTCCTGAACAATGCCCGCAATTCCGCCGCACCCTGATCTCGAGCCGTACATGTGGCGCAGTTTGCTGGCCCGCGCGGCCGTTTTCCACGCCGCCCGGTCCCGGCTCTCCGCGCTGTGCGACATGAGCCGAGGCGGTCCCGTCCAAGCCGCGCTACGTGAACTGGAGATGTGGGCACAGGAATGCTCCGCGCGAGATGTCGATGACGAGGCGACAGTGGCCTGGGTGGTGCAGCAGTGGGACGCCACCCTCACCCGGACCTTGGATCTCCAGTATCTGGACGCGGCCGCGCGCGATCTGCTGACCGAAGTGCAAACCCTGGTACGCCTCGCCTGCGCCGTCGACCCCTTCCGCAAGCTCTTCGCGAGCATCAGCTCCCTGGCCGGGGACCTCTACGGATCCGCCTGGCGCCCGGCGACTCTGTGGGTGGCGCACGTCCGCAGCCATCCACGCGGTGAGATGCCGCACCTGGATCCCTACGTCGTCACGGCCAGCACCCCGTGGCCGCCCGACGAGGCCGACGCCGTGGTCGAGCTGCGGATCTTCTGCGACCAGTTCGGCCCGGCCGCCTACGCCGCACTCCCGATGCTGCTCACCCATGAGTGCGTGTGCCACGTCCCGGCGCGGCAGGACCGGGCCAAGAACGACAGCGCATTCGCCGAGGGGTTCCTGGACTGGGCAGCGTACTTCTTCCTCGATCAGTGGGCGGGCAAGCTCGACGTCGCGTTCGCCCCCGCCGCTCGCCGGCATGCCCACGAGCTGCGGCACCTGCTGACCCGCCGCACCGACACTCCGGAGGGCCGCGCTCGTCTGGTGGGGCACGAAGCAGCCGAGACACTGCTGGCCTGGTTCGAGGACACCTGCCGGCTGTGCCCCCACGAGAGCCGGCTGCGGGTGGCGCAGCTCGCGGTGGAGCTGAACCAGGTGCAGCGGCCGTTGCGCGACAAGGAGCACTTCGTCTCCCGGCTGGGGTCACCCATCCCCGAGGACCTGGAGGGCGCGCTCAAGGCCTGGGAGGAGCGCCGGGTCACCGCCGACACCCTGCTGTGTGATGCGGCGGTCGCGATATGAGGTGCTTGCGCTGCGGGGTGAGCCATGAGCGTTGAGCGGGTACTCGCGGCGGCCGCCGCGCTGCGTGACTTCACCGTCGACCAGCTTTCCGCGTTCTGTGACGAGCAGCCGCCGGCCATCGTGGACGTCCTCGACGCGGCCCGGGGCCGCATCGAGCGGACCGGGAGTGACGACGATCCGTCCGCGGCGCGTTGGCGAGTGGTGGACCTCGACGGTCTGCGCCACGACCTCGCCGTCCGCGCCGAGAAAACACCGCCTGGCAAGGCACCGGCCGAACCTCGCCGGGGAGTCGGCACTTCGGCCGAGGCTCGTCTCCTGCTGGCCGAGCAGACGCTGTCCGAGTGTGCGACGGCAGAGTCCGCCGCCGAGCGGCGCCTTCTGGTGGCGACGGCAAAGAACCATCTGCGCCAAGTCGTCGTCAGCATGTCGCCCCATCACCGGCCCTGGTGGTCGGTGGAGCTCACGTTGCAGCGGTTGGGTGAGGTCATCGAGCAGCGTCCGGACCGGCCGGCGTTCACCCGCCTGCGACTTGACGTCGCATTGGCCTGCCTCGCCGAGTGTGACGCGGCGGGTGATCCGGTACCGGTGCGGGACCTGCTGGACACCGTCCTGCGGTTTCAGCGGTTCACCCCAGCCCTGGAGGATCCGCAGCTGCGTGACCTGGTCGGCCGCTTCTTCGACCTGGTGATGGCCCAGCTCGTGCCCAGAGATCGCCGTAGTGTCCCCGCGCCCGATCGCCTGCTCGCCGCCCTCGCGCGCCGGCGCATCCGTGCCCAGGTGGAGCACGGCGTCGACGCGGCAATGCACTCCCTGGTGCCCCTGCTGAAATGCTTCGACGAGCAGCCCGACCTGACCTGGGAGCGCGGGCTCTGCCAGGTGCTCAGCCACCTCCCCGACGGGCGTGACCGGTTGGTCGTGTACACCGACCTCCTGCAGGTTCTGCCCCGGCAGTGCACGTGGCAGCCGGTTGCCGACGATCCCTTACCGGGGGTACTGGCAGTGGTCCTGACCGAGCCGGAGGCGACCACCCGTCTCGCCCGCTGCGCGGCGACGCTGGAGCGCGACCTCGTCCGCTCGCCCTTCAGCAGTGACGCGGCCCTCATCGGCCAGGCGGCACACGTCTTCCAGCACCTGGCCGACCAGGTCGCCGACCTCGATGGCACCGTCCGTGACCGCTCCGACGACACCCGCTCCGAACTGCTGACCCTCGCCAAAGCGCGCGTCTGGACCCCGGGCCTCACCCTCCCCGGGACCACCCCGAATGAGATGCCGTGACGTCATTCGCGGCCGGTGCCATTCCCGGGCCCTCCGGTCGCTGGCGGCGCGAACTCATCCGGGTGGCCCTGCACCCGGATGGACCGGGCACCCTCGTCGATCTGGCCCGCGTGCTGGGGCAGGCCACCGGTGCCGAGGGGGCGGTTCTCTGGGCAGCGCGCAGCGGGCCGGACGGCTGCACCATGTCCTCGATGCTCTGCCACTGGCTCGGCGACCCGGTCTCACCCGAGCCTCGCCACCCGACCACGCCCGATCCCCTGACCGACCTCGCCTTCCGCATCCGGTCGCTGGCACTGCCCACCGACCTGTCCGGGGACCCGCCGTTGCTCTTCGGGTTGCCGGTCGCCGCGGCCATGCCGGTCCATGACGCCGACAGCGCCACGGCAGGCCTGGGAGTCCTGACGCTGCTCGGCGCGGATGAACTCTCCGCCGACGCGTTCGACGTCGCCGCCGAGCTCGTCGAGATCCTTCCGGAGCTGTGTGCCACCCTGCGGGAGCGCCAGACGCTCGCTCTCCTCCAAGCCTGCAACACCATCCTGCACGACGCGGACGTCGAGTCCCCGGATCAGCCGCTGCGCCCCGAGCGCCTGCGCGAGCACCTGGACCACGTATGCCGCCTGGTGACGCGGGCACTGGAGTGCACCGAGACGACGATCTTTCTCCAGGAGTCGCCCGGTGTCGACGGCCGGTACTCGCTGTTCGCCAGTTCAGGGCAGTCCGGCCAGGCCAGGGTGTCCGACGCGAATGCCGGTGAGCCGGCGGGTCTGGCCGAGGCGGTGCCACGGCGAACCCAGGCGGCCCGGGTCGACGGCCTGCTCATCGAACTGCTCTTGCGCAGCGGCAATCACGTATGGGGGCTGATTCGGTGCACCCGAGCGTCCGAGTCGCCCTTGTACTTCACGAGCTCGGACCTGCCGCTGCTGCACCCCATCGTCACGGCGGTGGCCCAGTACCTGCGTTCCTGGCTGCACCGGCAGACCATTTCGGCGGAGAACGATTCCTGGCTCCAGCTGGCGGCCGGAATCGCCGGGTTGAACCGACTCTTCGCCGACGCGCTCCATGCGAACGCGGGCTGGGACGCACAGCGGGAGAGGCGATTCGCCGAGGAGGCACTGCGCATCGTGCAGGACGTCGTGCCCGAGTCGACGCAGGTGGTGCTGAGCCGGGCCGAACCGGCAGGCGGATCGGCGGGCGGCCTCGTGCCGGTGAGCAGTATTGGCGAGAGCTGGCCGGCGTCCCCGGCCGGTCCCGGTCCCACCCTCGCCGAGCGGGTACTGGGCATCGGGATTCAGATGCGGACGACCATTCCGGACGAGCTGGCCCGCGAGGGGGCAGGCCCGGACGTCGGGTGGCTGCTGTGCACGCCGGTCGGCGTCGGTGATCAGGTGTACGGCATTCTGACGGTCACCGGACCGGCCGGGGAGTTGCCGGCCAACTCCGCCCAGGTCTGCGAGATCATCGCCGACCAGCTCGGTCTCTACCGGCACTTGCAGGAAGCCTGGCAGGTCCTACGGACCAACGTGCGCAGTCAGGCCGAGACGATGGAAGATCTGAAGCACCAGCTGGGCAGTCCGCTGCGTATCGCCACCGACCGCACCGACAGGTTCATTCGTACCGGCCGGTTTGACAGCCGGGCCGAGGTCCAGCTCAAGGCAGTCCGGGGACTGTGCCGCAAGGCCAGTCGAGTCGCCATGTCCGCGGGTGTGTTCGCCGCCCTCAGCCGGGGTCGGCGGCCGACTCCGCGAACCGAACTGCTCGGGGTCGATGAACTGATGCGGTTGTTGATCGCCGGGGCGGACGATGCGCAGGTGCTGAGCGACCTCAAGCGGGGTATCACCTTCCAGGTCGATCGCGATTCGGTGCGCCGGCTCGGCCGCCGGCTCGTGCACGTCGACACGTCCTTCCTGCAGCAGTGCCTCGGCAACCTGCTGGACAACGCCGGCAAGTACGGCTATCCGAACACCTGCGTCCGGATCGGCGGTGCGATGCCGAGCAGCCACCTCGTCATCGAGGTCACCAGTACGGGTATACCGCTCGGCCCGCAGGACGCCGAGCACTGCCTGCAGCGCAACTGGCGTGGCGAGTTGGCCCGCAACACCACCGGTGAGGGCTCGGGCATCGGGCTGTGGATCGTCGATCACCTCATGCGATCCATGAACGGAACGGTGCAGATCTGCCCTGACGGGGACACCACCACCGTCCGGCTCGTGCTGCCGCTTGCCTAACCGTCTTCAGGAGAGGAGCGAGAACCCGCCATGGCGCCCTACATCGTCATCGTCGAGGACGACCACCTGCAGGAAGGGCCGCTGGAGGAGTACCTTGTCGGCGCCATCACCGGCGCTGAGATCGAAACCATCTGTACGGAACTCGATTTCCGCAAGCGGCTGCCTGCGCTGCGGGAGCGCGTTCCCGACGTCGTGGTCATGGACGTGATGCTGCGGTGGACCTTCCCCGCCCCGCATGCCCTGCCGCCACCGGAGGACGTCGCCACCGATGGTTATTACCGCGCGGGGCTGCGCTGCGCCCGCCTGCTCGCCGACGATCCTCGGCTGTCCGGCGTGCCCATCGTCCTCTACACCATCCTGGAACGCAGCGATCTCGAACGGGACGGTGAAGCCCTGCCGGTGAACAGCACATACGTGGGGAAGAACACCGAACTGGAGGTCCTGAGCCGCAAGATCCGCAATCTCCTCAAAGCGCGCACCGGCTGAGGGGTCCGCGCTCGCCACAGGTCGTCCGAGCATTCCGAACACTTATGGCGTCATACCTGGAGATTCGGTCGGGGCGGGCGCGCCGACCAGGACCACCAGGGCGATGACGGCCAGCACGACCAGTCCCAGGACGAGGTAGCCGATCACGAGACCGGCGGTCGCCAATCCCCGGCCGCTCTCCCCGGTCCGGCGAATTTGTCGGCGGGCGAGGTGGCCGAACACGATGGCCAGTGGCCAGAACGCGAAGGCGAGGACCAGGGCCAGGATGGCCAGGGTGTTCGTGGGAGGCGGATACCGGCCGACGGGTGTGGGGAAAGCAGTGTTGGTCGGGCTGGATGGGCCGTCCTCGGGCCAGGACCGATCCACCATTTCGGCTGCGTCCTGCCCCGTGGCCGCAGGGATGAACGGTGCGAGCGCAGGGAGCTCGGACTCCAGATCAGCGGTCGCGCCCAGGTGGCATGCTCCGCACACCGGCCCACCATCGGGCCCGCTGAGTAGCTCGACACCGACGGGCAGCTGCTGTCCGCACAGGGCCTCGGTGAAGCCCCGCTCGGCGGCGAGCGCGATGTCGCCGGGTGCCACGGCGTGCAGCCGGTTGTCACTGGGCCGTCGACCCCACCACATCCACTCGGCGCTCATGACCGGCGCCTGGTGAAGATTTCGGACAGCCTGGCGAACCGCACCGCGGCCATCAACCCGGGAGATCCCAGACCCCCCTCTGGTTCCTCGGCCACCATGCTCACCACTGCGGCCGCGCCGATGAGCGCCGCGCCGCGCGCTGGGCGTGTAACTCCTCGATCCCCGCCGTCAGCACTGAACCGAACTCCCGCGCCTGCCCCGGGTCGCTGAACGACGCGCTCCCCGGCTGGGGCAACACCACGACCAGCTCACCATCCCGGACCAGCACCGCACCTCGCACCTGACGCCCCGACACGTCACTGCACGCGAACCAATACTCCAACCCCTGCGACATTCCGCACTCCTCTCATCACTTACTTCGGGGAAACACCAACCGGATCCGCCCCGTGGGAAAGGGGGTTCCCCGGAACGAACCCGGCCGGTTGAATCCGGATGCGGAGTCACTTCCCGACTCCGCGTCCGGGCGACCATGAAACCCCATCACCGTTCCACCGTGCCGGCTCGGCCAGCGGTTTGCGGTCTTCGCCAATCATCGCTGATTCCGGCCATTGCTGGTGGCGGGCACATCGTCACCATGACGTGAACTGTTGGTTTCCCGGCATGGCGCGCTCACCGTTTTCTGCACCTTTCCTGGCTTTTGCCGGCTGGACGGCACCCAGCACCGGGGGCGGCAACCGGCCGGACAGGGGGGAGGTGTCCGTGGAAATCCTGCTGACGCACTGCCCGGTGCTGGGGCCTGGACGAAGTGAATCGAAATGCTCGCGGTGTCGGATACCTTCTGGCATGATCCGCGACAATCCGCGACAGGCCGCGGTCACCGGAGGGGGTCCATTGACCAATCAACAAGACCTCGACGAGGCTCGGCGCGCGCTGGGTCACCTGCTCGCCGAGCGGCGCAGGGCCGCGGGCTACACCCAGCACCAGTTCGCCCCGCGCACCCACTACGCCCGCAGTACGATCGCCAACGTCGAGGTCGGCCGCCAGCACGTCCCGCGGGCGTTTTGGGAGTGCTGTGACCACGTACTGGGCACCGACAGGCTGCTCAGCCATGCCTACGACGACCTACAGCTGCTGGTCGACCAGTACCAGAAACGGACCACCGGCAAACTCGGCCGGTCGCAGCCCGGCCAGTACCAGCATGAAGAGGTACCGTGTGACCCTATGAGGCGACGGACTCTCGTGACGTGGGGGGTGGCGACCACGGCCATCACCGGGCTGGGTATCGCGTCGGTCGGACAGGTCGGTGTTGCCGACGTGGAACGGCTGCAACGTACGGCGGCCCGGCTCCATCGCCTTGATCAGCAGCATGGCGGGGAGAGCCTGTGGCAGTCCGCCGCGGCGGCGGCCGATGAGGGTTATTTCTTGCTGGAGCGGGGCAGCTACAGCTCCGCTGTGGGTGAACGGCTGCTGATGGCCACTAGTCGATTGCAAATCTGCGCTGGCTGGCTGGCCTTCGACGCTGGAAAGCATGATGTAACCCGGATCTGTTACACCGACGCGTTGGCGTTGGCGCGGCAGGCTGGTGATCCCGAGGGGGAGGTACGTGCCCTTGCCAATATGGCTATCCAGAGTAATGAGACCGGCTGGCCGCGCGAGGCACAACGTCTGTCGGTCGCAGCAGAGCAGGTCGCCGCTTCCGTTAAGGACTCACCCCGGCTGTCCGTCGTCCCGCAGTTTCGGCAGGCCATAGCGAGCTCGCTGATGGCGGACGCACGCGAGGCCGACCGTGCCATTGCCCGGGCCCGCCGGGCTCTCGACCGCGAACGTGATGAGCCAGCGCAGGAATGGTGTGCGTTCATCACTCCGTTCGAGATCGACGGTATCGAGGCCACCTGCGCGCTGGAACTGGGGCAGGCGGCTCGCGCTGAAGCGCTGCTGGAAAAGGTCATCGCCGGTTATGACCCCCGGTTCGTCCGGAATCGGGCCGTGTATCGAGTGCGTCTTGCCCGGGCTCGGCTGGACGGCGGCGCGGTCGACGGTGCGGCCGAGGCGGCCAACCTCGCGCTCGATGACCTTTCCGGTGAGCTGGCCAGTTGGATGGTGAGCAGCGAACTGAACGAGGTCGCGCGTCGCCTCGCCGATCATCCCGAGGTCCCGGGAGTCGATCGCTTCGCCTCCCGCCATACTGCGATGAGCGCCGCCTAGCACGTCCGCAAACGGAGGTTGTCGTGATGGACGATGCCGCGTCCGAGCTGGATATCAATATCTACGATTCCGCCGGCTTGCACGAACAGCGGGACGAGGTGCTGGCCGTCTACGCCGAAGTATATGCCGACCAGCTTGATGATCCCTTCTATTCACTACCGCGTTACTGGGAGCGCTTGACGGCCTATGCCGCACGCGAGGGTTTCGCCTTCGCCACCGGTCGGTTCGATGGTGAGCTGATCTGTTATGCGCTCGGTTATCCACTCCCGGCGAACTCCGGCTGGTGGCGAGGGATGCGAGGAGAGGTCGACCCGGAATTGCTGACCGAGACCGGCCGGCGCACTTTCGCCGGAAATGAAATCATGGTGCGCCCGCAGTGGCGCCGTCGCGGCTATGCGCGCGCGTTGCACGACGCGCTGGTGCGCACCCGGACAGAGGAGCGGGCCACCCTTTTGGTGCGCCCAGAAAACACTGCGGCTCGCACGGCATACCTGTCATGGGGTTGGCGCAAAATCGGTGAACTCCAACCCTTCGACGATGCCCCAGTCTTTGACGCGATGATCCGTGAATTGCGCAGCTAACGAAACCCGCAAGCGATAATCCCCGTCGTCCTCGGGATTTAGTCGGTTCAGTCGGCTGCCATGGCACGGAGAGTGAGCCACCGATACCCTATTAGCATGACGACAGGCATGTCCGGTCGAGTGGGGTGTCATGGCCGAGTTGGCGGATCTGCTCGATTCTTCCCGGTCCGGCGAATTTGTCGGCGGGCGAGGTGGCCGAACACGATGGCCAGTGGCCAGCACACGAACGCGAGAACCAGCGCCAGGATGGCCAGGGGGTTCGTGGGAGGCGGATACTGGTCGACGAGTGCGGGGAGGGATCGTTGTGCCGGGTAGTCCGGTGGCCGGTACCCCTGCCCCGACGGTGCCTGGCTGTACGGCGAATCCTGCGAAATCACTTCCCCCGCCACGACAGTTCCATCCGCTCCGACGAGACGCTCAGCCTCTGACTGATCGCGACCAGCACGTGGTAGGACAACACCCGGCGACCGTGGATGATTGTCGGAGATGTTCGGCTGGACCGTCCGGTCAGCCGGGCGATCTGCCGCTGGCTGACCCCGACCTCTCCCAGCGCGCGGAACAGGGCACCGATGTCATGGCCGGTGAGCACCGAAGCCAACTCGGGTCGGGCATACCACTCGGGCGCGACCGGTGGCGCAGGCGGGTCGCCCCCTGCTCAGCCCCTTCCCGTGCTCTTGGCGATCTTGTCGGCGTGCCCGTATCCCACTGTCCCCACCTGATTTCCCCGCAGTGCCAGTGACGGCGTGCGCAACAACACGCCCGTTGGAATGGCGCTCCGGCTCGGCCGCGCTGCGCACAGTGGCAGTGAGGTAACGCACCACCACATTGAGTCGATAGTGTGAGCAGGCTCAGTAACCACTGGGGCGTTTTTTGTAATAAAGGGTTGCCGAGTCGGAGCGGCTGTTCACCCTTTGGTGTTTCCTTGGGGAGATGTGGTGGCCAGGGTCTTCATCAGCTACGCCCGCGAGGATCTCGTGCGGGTACGTGAGGCGCATCGGTGGTTGAAGCAGGATGGACATCAAGTCCTCGGAAGCGAAGATCCGCACGACGGGATCGCGGTCGATGAGCAGTGGCGTCGACAACTGGATGAGCGGTTGCGCCGGGCCGATGCGGTGGTCTGCGTGGTCACCTCGGCTTATCTGGCATCAACCCGGTGCACGGCTGAGGTCGCGATCGCTCAGGCCCGGGGTAGTCGGCTGCTGCCGCTGAGGGCCGAGCGGGACGTGGTCCATTCCCTGCTCACCGAGCTCCAGCACACCGACCTGGTGAAGAATCCGGACGCGGCGCGTACC